>JACNHM010000154.1:4318-7773 GCA_014383605.1 Chloroflexota bacterium | reverse complement strand
CAGAAAGCAAGAGACGATGAGTAGGCGCTTGATGTGTGTCTCGCATCTTGCGTCTTGCATCTTGCATCTTTCTGAGGAGAGAGACGCTTGCTAGCTCGTCTTATTCGCTCGAAGGGATTGGCCAACCTGCTGCGCCGGGGCTGGGCCATCGTCAACCGCACGGGGTTCACGCCGCGGCGGATGCAGCGGGCCTTGACCGGTTTCGCTGACCTGCTGAGCCGCTACGATGCCCGCGCCACGTTCCCGGTGACCGCCGCCGCGCTGCACCGCCATCCGGCGGTTTTGCGGCAGCTCCTGGCCCGTGCTCCGGTGGTGGAGCTGGCCGTCCACGGCCACCACCACAGTGACCTGAGCCTGCTGCCGGAGTCCGAACAGGCCGCCGAGATCGAGCAGGCGGTGGCGCTGTTCCGGGCCAACGGCATCCCCTTCGCCGGCTTCCGCGCCCCTTACCTGCGCTGGAACGACAGCCTGCTGGCGGCGCTGGACGCGGCCGGTCTCTGGTACGACAGCAGCCACTGCGTCCTCTGGCCGGTGATTGACGACGGCGCGCTGGCGGCGGACCAGCGGGAGTGCGTACAGCTCCTGTGCGACTTCTGCCAACCGCGGCCGGCCGAGACCTTCCCGGCCTTACCCTTCTGGATCAACGGCCTGCTGGAGATTCCCGTCAGCTTCCCGGACGACGAGATGCTGGTGGAGCGGCTGCGGCTGAGGGATGGGGAGCAGATGGCCGCCGTCTGGACGGCGGCGCTGGAGCAGTGCCACGCCCGGGGCGAGTTGTTCGTCCTGCAACTGCACCCGGAACGTTTTCCCCTCTGCGCCGGGGCCTTGGAAACGTTGTTGCAACGAGCGCGGGCGCTGCGGCCTCCCGTCTGGCTGGCCAGCCTGCGGGACGTGACCGTCTGGTGGCGGGAAAAGCGGGCTCTGCGTGTGGACCTCACGCCGCGGGGCGCGGGGTGTTGGGAGGTGATCGCTGAGGGGGCAGCGCGTGGCATGTTGCTGGTGCGCGGCGCCGAAGTGGACGCCGAAAGCTCTCCCTGGAGCCGCGGCTACCGGATGGTCAGCGAGCGCCGCTTCGCGCTGCGGGCCGACAGCCGCCCTTGTGTCGGCATCTCCTCCGCCGCGCCGCTGGAGTTGCTGCAATTCCTCGCCGACCAGGGCTACGTGGTGGAGGTGAGTGACCGCGCCGCGGGGTACAGCGTCTATCTCGATAGGGGCACCTTCTCGCAGCACGACGTGCTGCCGCTGCTGGCGCAGATTGAGTCTACTCCTGACCCGCTGGTGCGCTGGGCGCGCTGGCCGGGGGGCGCCGGCAGCGCGCTGGCCGTCACCGGGGACGTGGACGCCCTGACGGTGTGGGACTACCTCGTCCGTCCCTTCGAGAAGCACGGAAAAACAGCCAGTGAAATCTGTGTCATCAGCGGTTCAGAACCGAGGACCTAATGCCTGTGGAGCTCGTCGAGACGCTGCCGGAAGAGCGCTGGCAACCCTTCGTGGACAGCCACCCGCAAGGGAACATCTTTCACACGCCGGCCATGCAGGCGGTGTTCGCCCGCACGCGGGGCTGCGAGCCGCTGCTGCGGGCGGTCGTCGCTGACGATGGCCGCGTGCTGGCGCTGCTGACGGCGGTAGGCGTCCGGCTGGCCGGTGGGCCTTTGGCCCGGCTGACCTCCCGCGCCGTGGCCTACGGCGGCCTGCTCTGCGCGGCGGGCGAGGAAGGACAGGAGGCCCTGGCGGCGCTGCTGCGTGGGCACAATCACACCAGCGCTCGTCGCTTCCTGTTCACGGAACTGCGCCATCGCAGCAATGCCGCCGCCCAGCGGGAGACCCTGGCCGCCTGTGGCTACGAGCACGAGCAGGAGCTCAACTTCCTGATTGACCTGGCCCGTCCGGCGGAGGCCATCTGGGAGGGGCTGAACCGCACGGCGCGCAAGAACGTGCGCCGTGCCGAGCGGGATGGCCTGATCGTCCAGGAAGTGACCACGGAGGAGGAGTTGGCCGATTTCTACGCCCTGCTGCGCCAGGTCTACGCCGACGCGCAGGTGCCGCTGGCCGACGTCTCCCTCTTCCGGGCGGCTTTTGACCTGCTGCGGCCGCGGGGGCTGGCCCGCTTCGTGCTGGCCCGCTCGCCGCAGGGAGTGGCCGGGGCACGGGTCGTGCTGCTGTACAAAGGCGTCATCTTCGACTGGTACGCCGGCGCCGACCGCGAGCTGCGCGACTCCCGCCCCAACGACTTCCTGGTGTGGCACACGCTGCAGTGGGGCGCGGCGCACGGCTACCACACCTTCGATTTCGGCGGCGCTGGCCATCCCGACGTCCCCTACGGCGTGCGGGACTTCAAGGCCAAGTTCGGCGGCCGGCTGGTGAACTACGGGCGGGAACGCTGCGTGCACGCTCCGCGCCTCCTGCGACTGAGCGAGGCCGGCTACAGCCTGCTGCGGCGCTTCCTCTAGCACGCATCACGGATCACGAATCATGACCGCTTTGCGCATCTGGCAACGTAAAATCTTCAAGACCCTGGCCCGCATCGTGCCCGGCTATCGGCTGCGCCGCGGGCTGCTGCGCCGTTGCGGCTACGCCATCGGCCGGGACGTCTACATCGGCGAGGACCTCATCGTCTGCGAGATCCTGGAGGACTTCTCGGAGAAGCTGGTCATCGGCGACCGGGTGGCCATCGCCCCCCGCGTCACGCTGGTGACCTCCTCGGACCCCAACTGGTCGCGGCTGGCGCAGGTGGTGGAGCCGGAGCGGGGGCGCATCGTCATCGAGCAGGATGCCTGGCTGGGGGCCGGCGTCATCGTCATGCCCAACGTGACCATCGGCGAGGGGGCCATCGTCGGCGCCGGCTCGGTGGTGACGCGGGACGTGCCGCCGTGGACGGTGGTGGCCGGCGCGCCGGCCCACGTGCTGCGGCCAGGGCCGCGTCCGCCCGACGTTCCCGCGCCGGCTGGCCGGCCGCCGCGCATCCATCCCACGGCGGAGGTCTCGCCGAAAGTGGAGGTGGGGGAAGGGACGTCCATCTGGCATCACGCCCAGGTGCGGGAGGGCGTTCGCATCGGGCGGGAGTGCATCGTGGGCAAAAACGTCTACGTGGACTTCGAGGTGGTCGTCGGCGACCGCGTGAAGATCCAGAACAACGCCCTGCTGTACCACGGCGTGACCCTCGAAGATGGCGTCTTCATCGGCCCGGCGGCCTGCCTGACCAACGACCGGCTGCCGCGAGCGGTGCGGCCCGATGGCGCGCTCAAAACGGATGCCGACTGGGAGGTGGGGAAGATCCTGGTGCGGGAAGGGGCGGCCATCGGCGCGCGGGCGGTGATCTTGCCGGGCGTCATCATCGGCCCCTGGGCCATGGTGGCTGCCGGTGCGGTGGTGACGCACGACGTGCCGCCGCACGGGCTGGTGTCTGGCGTGCCCGCCCGTCTGCAGGGCTACGTCTGCCGCTGTGGCCGGCGGCT
>JACNHM010000154.1:0-3954 GCA_014383605.1 Chloroflexota bacterium | reverse complement strand
GTCACGCCGCACCTGCCGCCGGGCTGGCAGACGGTGGGCGTGCACGTGGACGTGCAGCATCTGGCGGCCACACCGCTGGGGCTGACGGTATCCGCCCGCGCCGAGTTGCTGGCAGTGGATGGCCGCCGCCTTACCTTCCGCGTCACCGCGCACGACGACCAGGAGCTGATCGGCGAGGGCACGCACCAGCGGGTGCTCATTGACCTGGCGCGCTTCCAGGCGCGGGTAACGGCCAAGCAAGAAGTCCATAGTCCCCAGTCCTCAGTCCATAGTCCCTCGGCTAAAGGCTGAGGACTGAGGACTGACCGACTAAATATATCCCAGCCCCTCCAGCGCCTTGCGGATGCCCTCTTCGTCCTCGCCCGAGTAGGCCTGGCCGACCGCGGCTTCGCCTGGCCCATCTCCCAGCGGCTCACCGTAAACCACCGGCTGACGGGCCAGGAGGTCCGGCTCCAGTGCTTCTGCCAGCACGCGCCCGTCCATGTCCCGGGGGATGGGACAGCCCAGGGCGTAGAGGATGGTGGGGGCCAGGTCGGTGATCGTTGCCCCCTCGATGCGTTCGCCGCGGCGGACGAGGCCCTCGCCACGCATGATCAGCGCGCCTTCCATCAGGTGGTCGCCGCTGCGGCGAACCAGGAAGGAGTGGGGCACGTCGGTGATCAGTTGATCCACGCCGGCCTCGCCGTCGTAGGCGGGGTCAGTGAGCAGCACGATGTCCGGCATCTCCTCCAAGAAGGGGCCGGCGTAGATCTCCTCTCGCCGGTAGGCCTCCTGCACCAGCGGGCGGCCATCCTGCGGATCGGTCAGGCTGTGCAGGGCCTCCAAGATCGCCGAGCGCAGCGCTTCGTACGCCGCTCCCGGCTCGACGACGCCTTCCGGCTGGCGGCCGCGCAGGTTGATCTCGATCCCCTCGGCCGGGTATTGCAGGGGCACCCGAAAGGCCTGCGTGTTGGCCCAGTCCATCAGCCCAGCGCCGCTTTTGACCTTGGAGATACCGGCCCTGATCCGCTCCGGCAGGTGGCGGTTGGCCCAGTCCAGGAAGGGGAGATTGTAACGGGCCCAGTTCACCAGGTAGCGGGCTGTCTGGCGCAGGGAACGAGTGCCTCCCGTGTTGACCTGCAGCCAGCCCTGCTGCCGCAGCCAGGCGTTGAGGTTGAGGGCTTGTCCCGGCCGCGGCCCGCCGCCGTGGTCGGACATGATCATCACCAGCCAGTCCGATCCCGCTTGCGCGACCAGCCGTCCCACCAGCCCGTCCAGCTTGCGATAGGCTTCGGCGATGATGTCCCCGTGCTGGGCACCTTCCGCCGGGTCGTAGAGCGGGTGCTGCGGGTCTGTGTACTTCCAGAACTTGTGCTGGTAACCGTCGGTGATGCCGCTGACGCAGACGTAGAGGTCCTGCTCGCCAGCCTGCAGGAAGCGGGTCATGGTCTGCCCCATGGTCTCGATCTCGAAGTCGGCGTTGCGCCGCTCTTCGGCCACCCCGGCGGTCAGGATCTCGTCGTGGGAGTGAATGGCGAGGGGAGTCAGCTCCGCCCCCAGCTCCGGCGGGAAAGTGTAGGCCCGCGTGCGGTCCGGCGTGGGATAGCCGGCCACCATCACGCCGCGCACCGGCCAGACGGGATAGGTCATGGGCACCCGATAGGCCAGCACGCCGCGCTCCTGCTGGCTCAGGGCATCGAGAAAGGTCTGGCCGGCAAAGGCCGCCGAAGAGGCAAAGCGGTTGATGTAACCCGAATAGTTGCGCAAGTCCAGGTAGCGGAAGTTGAGGATGCCGGTGTGGGCGGGGTTCTTACCGGTCAGGAAGGCGGCCCAGGCGGGGGCGGAGTTGGGAGGAAGGACGGAGCGCAGCCTCCCCCACACGCCCTCGGCCATCAGTTGCGCCAGGTGAGGAAGCTGGCCAGCGGCCAGCAGCGGGTTGATGATGTCAAAGGTCGCGCCGTCCAGACCGATGATCAGCGCTTTGCGGTTTCTTTTCTTCGCCATAGCCATTAGCCCTTTCGCTTGCATTATACCCACCTTGCGCGGCCCCGCAACTTGCAGTGGGGTTCTTGCGGCAATGGATGGTGCAGTGAGATGGTGCAGTGAGATGGGCAAGTCAGACGGGAAGCGCTCGAGGTTTGACGTTTGGAGTTTGAGGTTTGAGGTTTGAAGTTCTCTGTAGTTGACCCCATACGATGCTTGTGCTAAAATGGCCACGTGACCATCAGCGAGCGATTGCAGGCCAAACTGGATACGCTGCCGGCCAAGCCTGGCGTCTACCTGATGAAGGAACCGCAGGGCGAGGTCATCTACGTGGGCAAGGCGGTCAATCTGCGCAGCCGCGTGCGCTCCTACTTCCAGCGCGCCAGCCAGCACGAGGGCAAGACGCGCCGCCTGACGGCGGAGGTGGCCGACCTCGATTGGATCATCACCGAGAACGAAGTGGAAGCGCTGGTGTTGGAGAACGTGCTCATCAAGCAGCACCGCCCCCGCTTCAACGTGCGGCTGCGGGATGACAAGACCTATCCTTACATCAAGATCCACTGGCAGGACCCGTTTCCCAAGGTGACCGTCACGCGGCGCATGGCGCAGGACGGCGGTTGGTACTTCGGCCCCTACGCCTCGCCCGGCGCGGTGCGCCAGACGCTGGACGGCTTGCGGCGCATCTTCCCCTACCTCACCTGCAACCGGGAGATCGGCGGCCAGGACGAGCGCCCCTGCCTCTACTACCACATCCAGCGCTGCGTCGGGCCGTGCATCGGGGCGGTGGATCAGGCCGAATACCGGCAGATGATCGAGGGGCTGGCCCGTTTCCTGCGCGGCGAGAGCGAAGAGGTGCTGTCCGAACTGGCGGCGCGCATGCAGGTTGCCGCTAAGACCTTGCGGTTCGAGCGTGCTGCCCTCTACCGCGATCAGATCAAGGCGGCGCAGCACATCATCGAGCGGCAGAAGGTGGTCTCGGCCACCATGGCCGATCAGGACGTCATCGCCCTGGCCCGCCAGGATGGCGACGCCTGTGCGCAGATCTTCTTCGTCCGCCGTGGCAAGCTCATCGGCCGCGAGCTGTTCATTCTCGAAGGCGCGGGGCATGATGAGGAAGCACAGGTGATGCCTGCGGTCCTCAAACAGTTTTACGATCAGGCGGCCTACGTGCCGCCGGAGATCCTGCTGCCGGCGCCGGTAGACGAGGCCGACGTCATCGCCGAGTGGCTGGGCACGAAACGGGGGACGAAGGTGACGCTGCGGGTGCCGCGCCGCGGCCACAAGCGGGCGCTGGTGCGCATGGCCCTGGAAAACGCCTCGGAGATGCTGGCATCGCTGCGCCGGCAGTGGCAGGCGGACAAGAGCAAGCAGGGGCAGGGGCTGGCGGAATTGCAGGCGGCGCTGGGTTTGGCCGCCCCGCCGGCGCGCATCGAGGCCTACGACATCTCCACGCTGCAAGGCCGCCACACGGTGGGCAGCATGGTGGTCTTTGCCCAGGGAACGCCGCGCAAGAGCGATTACCGCCGCTTCAAGGTGCGCGGACGCGGCGCGCAGGGTGAGCCGGACGATTACGCGGCCATGCAGGAGGTGCTGCGCCGTCGCTTCCGCCGCGCCGTGGAGCCTCCCGACGAGGACCCGGGCCGCAAGGCGCGGGCCAGCGACGCTGTGTGGACGTTATTGCCGGACCTGGTGCTGCTGGACGGCGGCCGCGGCCAGCTTAACGCGGGGCTGGAGGTGCTGGGGGAGTACGACCTGCGGGACACGGTGCCCATCGTCGCTCTGGCCAAGGAACACGAGGAACTGTTCCTGCCGGAGCGGGAGGAACCGCTGCGGCTGCCGCGCCGCTCGCAGGGGCTGTTTCTGGTGCAGCGTATCCGTGACGAAGCGCACCGTTTCGCCGTCAGCAGCCACCGGCAGACGCGGCGGCGGGAGGCGCTGGCCTCGGAGCTGGAGGAGATTCCCGGCATCGGGCCACGGCGGCGGCAGGCGCTG
>JACNHM010000461.1 GCA_014383605.1 Chloroflexota bacterium | reverse complement strand
TCTACGAGGCAAAGCCACTGGGTCCCACCAGCGCCATCTGGGTGCCCTCGCTGCAAGCAATGCCGCTGGTGCCGGTGATTGATACCGACGCCTGTATCCGCTTCCGCCAGAACGACCTCACCGAGGGCGAGATCGCGGACGCCTGCGGGGCCTGCCAGATGCTGTGTGAGGCCGGCGCGATCAACTTTGACCAGCAGGACGAGATCATCGAACTGGACGTGGGGACAGTCATCGTCGCCACCGGCTTCGAGATGTGGGACCCCCACCAACTTTCCCAGTATTCCTACGGCGAGTCGCCCAACATCATCACCGCTATGGAGTTTGAGAGGCTCTCCAACGCTGGCGGGGTCACCGGCGGCGAGATCCTGCTGGCCGATGGGCGCAAGCCTGAGCGCGTGGCCATTATCCACTGCGTCGGCAGTCGGGACCACAATGCGCACGAGTACTGTTCCCGCTTCTGCTGCATGTACTCGCTCAAGCAGGCCCATCTGGTGCGCGATAAGACCGACGCCGAGGTGTTCGAGTTCTACATGGATATGCGTGCCTTTGGCAGGGGCTACGAGGAGTTTTACGAGCGAGTGCAGGAGGAGGGCGTGACCTTCGTGCGTGGTCGCGGCGCCAAGGTCGAGGTGCTTCCCGACGGCAAACTGCGTGTCAAGGGCGAGGACGCCGACCTGGGCCGTTTGGTGAAGGCGGACGTGGACATGGTGGTGCTCAGCACGGCCATCGAGGCCCCGCACGACGCCGGCCGGGTGGCCTCACTCTTTGGCCTGAGCCGCAGCGGGGACGGCTTCTTCACCGAAGCGCATCCCAAACTGCGCCCGGTGGAGACCAATACCGATGGCGTCTTCCTGGCCGGGAATGCCCAGGGTCCCAAGGACGTGCCGGATACGGTGAGTCATGCTGGCGCGGCGGCCTCCATGGCCCTGGCGATGCTGGACAAGGGGGAAGTGACCATCTCACCGCAGGTCGCTGTAGTGGACGAAGAGCTCTGTTCGGCCTGCAAGACCTGCATCACGCTCTGCCCCTACACAGCCATCAGCTTCGTCGAGGAGGAGAACGTGGCCCGCGTGAACGAGGTGCTGTGCAAGGGCTGCGGCACATGCGTGGCCGCCTGCCCGGCCGGGGCCATCACGGGACGGCACTTCACCACCGAGCAGATCATGGCCCAGATTGAGGGGCTCTTCCGTATGCCGGTAGAACAACTTGTTGAAGTTGAAGGAGTACGCTCATGAATGGTACGGACTTTGAACCGAGAATCGTCGGCTTCCTGTGCAACTGGTGTACCTATGCCGCGGCCGACACGGCCGGCATCTCCCGCATGGAGCAGCCGCCCAACGTAGACGTCATCCGCTTGATGTGCACAGGGCGCGTGGATCCGATCTTCATCCTCAAGGCCTTCGCCGAGGGTGCTGACGGGGTCATCGTCTCCGGCTGTCACCCGCCCGGAGACTGCCACTACAACAATGGCAACTACAAGACCTTCCGTCGTATGCCACTGGTGGAGGCGCTGCTGGCGCAGTACGGTATCGAGAAGAAACGCTTCTACTGGGGCTGGATCTCCGGCGCGGAGGCCCCCAAATGGGCGCAACTGGTGCGCGATTTCACCGAGCAGGTGCGTGACCTGGGGCCGCTCGACTGGAAGCGTGAACTCGAAAGTAAGGAGGATTAGGTTGATGGCTGATAAGCTGAAACTAGGACTGTACTGGGCCGCTTCCTGCGGCGGCTGCGACATCGCCATTCTGGAGTTGCGGGAAAAGATCCTGGACGTGGATGCGGTAGCCGACATCCTCTTCTGGCCGGTGGCAGTGGACTTCAAGTACAAGGACGTGGAGGCCATGCCCGACGCCCACATAGACGTCTGTCTCTTCAACGGCGCTATCCGCACCGGCGAGAACGAGCACCTGGCCCATCTCCTGCGCCAGAAATCGAAGGTGCTGGTCGCCTTTGGGTCGTGCGCCCACGAGGGCTGCATCCCCGGCCTGGCCAACCTCTTCGACCGCCAGTCCATCTTCGAGCGCGTCTACCTGGAAATACCTTCAGTGGACAACCCTGAGGGCATCTTGCCGCAGACTTCCTACCAGATGCCTGAGGGGGAGGTGACCATTCCCAAGTTCTACAACACGGTCAAGACGCTGGGCCAGGTGGAGGACGTGGACTACTTCGTGCCGGGCTGCCCGCCGCAGGCTCCCCAGATCTGGGCCGTGATCGAGGCCATCCTGAGCGGCCAACTCCCGCCCAAGGGGAGCGTGGTCGGGGCCAACGAGAAGACGGTCTGCGACGAGTGCGAGCACGAGCGGGAGGAGAAGCGCATCAAGAAGTTCTACCGTCCCCACGAGATCATCCCTGAGCCTGGGCGTTGTCTTTTCGACCAGGGCATCATCTGCTCGGGGCCTGCGACGCGGGGCGGCTGCGGCGCGCTCTGCCCCAGCGTGAGCATGCCCTGCCGGGGCTGCTACGGTCCGGCGCCGAACGTGATTGACCAGGGGGCGGCGCTCCTCTCGGCCGTCGCTTCGGTGGTGGACGCCGACACCGAGGAGGAGGCGGCCCGCATCGTGGGCGAGATCGTGGACCCGGTGGGCACTTTCTACCGCTTTGGCCTGCCAGCGTCGCTGTTGCACCGAAGGAAGTTGGAGGAAGCCGAATGAAGAAAATCAGCATTGACCCTATCACGAGACTTGAAGGACACGGTAAGATCGAGATCTTTCTCGACGAGGAGGGGAACGTCGCCAACGCTTACCTGGTGGTTCCCGAACTGCGGGGGTTCGAGAAGTTTGCCGAGGGACGGCCTGTGGAAGAGATGCCTCGCATCACGCCGCGCATCTGCGGCGTCTGCCCGGAGGCTCACCACATGGCCTCGGCCAAGGCCTGCGACGCGGTCTACCACGTCGAGGTGCCGCCGACGGGCAAGAAACTGCGCGAACTGCTCTACTCTGCCTTTTACGTCGCCGACCACACCGTCCACTTCTACATTCTGGCCGCGCCCGACTTCGTCCTGGGGCCAGACGCGCCGCCCGCCGAGCGCAACATCTTAGGGCTAATCCACAAGGTCGGCCTGGAGATCGGCGGCAAGGTCATCAAGTGCCGGGGCATGGGCATGGATATCGTGGGCATGCTGGGTGGCAAGACCATCCACCCGGTCGGCGCGCTCCCCGGAGGGGTGAGCAAGGCCATCAACGAGGAGGAGCGGGCCCAAATCGAGGAGTGGGGGCACGCACTGGTCGAGTTCGGCCAGTTCGGCCTGCAACTGTTCCACGATGTGGTGCTGGCGAACAAGACCTATCTGGACATGATCCTCTCCGATACCTTCACCACCCCCATGTATTACATGGGCCTGGTGGACGAGAACAACAAGGTCAACTTCTACGACGGCAAGGTGCGCGTCGTGGATCCAGAGGGCAACGAGTTCGTCAAGTACGCGCCGGAGGAGTACCTGGACGTGATCGCCGAGCGCGTCGAGCCCTGGACCTACCTCAAGTTCCCCTACCTCAAGAAAGTGGGTTGGAAGGGCTTCGTGACCGGCATGGACAGCGGCATCTACCAGGCCACGCCCCTTTCGCGGCTCAACGCCGCCGACGGCATGACCACACCGCTGGCGCAGGAGGCCTACGAGCATTTCTACGAGACGATGGGCGGCAAGCCGGTGCACGGCACGCTGGCCACGCACTGGGCGCGCCTGATCGAGTTGCTCTACGCCGCCGAGCGCCTGGTCGAACTGGCGACCGACCCTGAGATCACCAACCCGCACGTGCGCAATATCCCCACCGAGACCCCGGACGAAGGGGTGGGCATCGTGGAAGCGCCACGCGGCACGCTGACCCATCACTACATCACCGACGAGAAGGGCATCGTCCAGAAGTGCAACCTCATCGTCGGCACGACCAACAACTACGCGCCCATGTCAATCTCCATCAAGAAAGCGGCCCAGGCGTTTATCAAAGCGGGCCAGATCAGCGAGGGGCTGCTGAACAGAGTGGAGATGGCCTTCCGCTCTTACGATCCCTGCTTGGGCTGCGCTACGCACACCCTGCCCGGCCAGATGCCGTTGGAGGTATGTATCTATGATGCCGAGGGGAGCATTGTGGATGTGCTGAGGCAGAATATGTGAATTAGAGATTAGAGATTAGAGATTGGATATTGGAGGTTGGAGGATGCACTTCCAACCTCCAATATCTAATATCCAATACCCACTTTGAGAGAACAGGCCTTGAAAACTTTAGTATTGGGTCTTGGCAACCCCATCCTGACCGACGACGGGGTGGGCATTTACGTGGTGCGAGCAGTGGCGGCGCAGTGCCGACTGGATGACGTAACCTTCACCGAAGCGAGCGTCGGTGGGCTGCGATTGTTGGATGTCATTGTCGGCTACGAACG
>JACNHM010000587.1 GCA_014383605.1 Chloroflexota bacterium | reverse complement strand
AGTGGCGGCTGCCGGTCTACGGGGCGGTGATCACCAGCTCGGCCTACGGCAAGCGCTACGAGATGGGGCACTACGTCGAGGGGGACACACAGCTCTACGTGAGCCGCGGGCTGGGACTGGAAGGACTGGCCGCGCCGCGGGCCCGCTTCCTCTGCCCGCCGGAGGTGGTGCTGGTGACGTTGTGGAAGGAAACTTGCGTCAGCAAGATGGCGGCGGAGATCGAACAGATGGGCGAGGAGGGAGGAAGAGACCCAGCAGGGCACAGAAGCCTGCGGCGGACGGCCAAGACTGCGGCGAGACCTCGGCGAGCTCAGTCGCGCCGCCCAGTCGCGCCGTCCGCCACCTTTCCGCTGGACGTGGCCGTCCAGCGGGAGCAATTTGAGGAGAGTGAGGTGTGAGAACACTGGGCATTGCGGGGCTGATCCTGCTCAACGTGGCCACGCATGTCATCTCCAACGTCAGCTTCAAATGGTCGGCGATCAGCACCCGGTCCAGGGAGTTTCTGACCTGGCAGGTGGTGGGCAATGTGGCCGGGTTCCTGGGCGTGTTGGCGCTCACCTTCGTGATGCGCTTCATCCCCCTGTCGCAGGCGCTGGCCTTTTCCTGGGGCCTGGGCTTCATCGCCATTCAGATCATCGGGGCGCACTTCATCTTCCACGAGATGATCACGCCGCTGCAGTGGGCGGGCGTGGTGCTCATCACCGGTGGACTGGTCCTCATCTCGCTGGGGCGGTCGGGCTGATGCTGGCCGGGCTGGCCCAAGGGGCGATCCGCGAGCGGTTGGGCCTGGAGTTGGCGCCGGCTGAGCCTGCAGGGCCGCTCAAGCGCTGCACCGACTTCTGGGAGAACCTCTACACCTGGTGGCTGATCTGGACCTTTAATCCGGCCAGCCTGCGCCGCAAGCGCTTCTGGCGGCTGCAACGTCGCCAGCTCTGGCTTTCCCGGGCGACGTTGCTCGGCCGCTACGGTCAGAATCGCTCACGGCAGGCGGATGATTTACAAGGGCCTGTTCAGGTAACTTGACAAAGGGTTGCTAAAGTGGTATAATTGCGTCGCTGTCCCAAGCTGTGACTTGTTACTGTCCGTATCAGTTCCCTGCCGGTTTCCGATGAGGGGGGTGCCATGCCCAATCAAGCAAAGACAGCCTTTCTCACAGAGCTAGTTGAGCGATATGGCTCTCTGCGCAAGTTGGAGCGAAGCAATCCCTATTCGAGAGTGCATGGCGGTGGCAAGACATTCTACGGATTGAGAGAGGATGACCTGCAGAGGCTTGAAGGAGTGGGTTGAGTGAGCTTTGCACTTTCCTCGAGTGTATCAACGTGTTTGAATGGCATAATCGAATCAGAGGCAAGAGGGAGATGGATGGATGACGACAGAGAAACAGCTTGAACTGCTATGGGCGGTTGTGAAAGTCGAGAGTGGAATCCCCGTGATGATTGAGGCCTATCGAAACGAGCAGACCGCCATGACGCGGGAGCAATGCTTGCGCGCTCATATGCATCCGGAGAATGACGAAACCGGCGTCTTTGAAGTTCAATTTCAGGACTCTGACCCTGTCGCATCAATGAATACCTTCATCATCGGGTAACGCTGAAATGCCAGGATAGGTTATCAAGTGTAGGAAACGGTGCCACGGGCATGGAGTACAAAGATTATTATCGAACCCTCGGCGTGGAGAGGAAGGCCGACGAGAAAGAGATCAGGCGGGCTTACCGCCGGCTGGCGCGCCAGTGTCACCCGGACGTGAATCCGGGTGACAAGCAGGCCGAGGAGCACTTCAAAGAGATCAACGAAGCCTACGAGGTGCTCAGCGACGCCGAGAAGCGGCAGAAGTACGACCGTCTGGGCGCCGACTGGCAGCGTTACCAGCGCACGGGCGGCGACCCGCAGGGCTTCGACTGGAGCCAGTGGAGGGGCGGTGCGCCGGGCGGTGGGCGCGTCCACGTGGAGTATGCCGATCTCGGTGATCTGTTCGGCGGACAGGACGGCCCCTTCTCCGATTTCTTCAGCACCATCTTCGGCGACGTGGGCCGGGAGCCCAAGGCAGACCGATTCGGAGGGGCGCAACGCCGCCCCCGCCGCGGACAGGACATGGTGCAGCCGGTGGGGATCACTCTGGAAGAGGCGTACCGCGGCACGCAGCGGATTCTGCAGTCCGACGGTCGCCGTCTGGAGGTGCAGATCCCCCCAGGAGTGAGGACAGGCTCCAAGGTGCGCGTGAAGGGTGAAGGAGGTCTGGGGGCCACCGGAGGCACCCGCGGCGATCTGTTTCTGCAGGTGGAGGTGCAGCCGCATGCCACGTTCGAGCGGCGCGGGGACGATCTGTACTGCGACGTGCCCGTGGATGTGTACACGGCGGTGTTGGGGGGCGAGGCCCGGGTGCCGCGGCTCGGTGGACAGCCTCTGGTGCTGCGCATTCCGCCAGGCACGCAGGGCGGGCGCACCTTCCGCTTGCAGGACATGGGCATGCCCCGACTGCGCCAGCCGGAGCAGCATGGTCATCTCTATGCCCAGGTGCGTATCGTCGTCCCACAGGCATTGCCCCCCCGAGAGAAGGAGCTTTTCGAGGAATTGGCCCAACTGAAAGGCAAGGGCCAGAGCAAGTAGTCGCTGACCGGAGGTAGTAACCATGGCGGACGTTCCGCGTCCCGACCAACCGATATATGCCATTAGTGTGGTGTCCCGGCTCGTGGAGTTGCACCCGCAGACGTTGCGGCGCTACGAGGAGTTGGGCCTGGTCATGCCTGCCCGCCGTTCCGGCCGGCGGCTGTATTCCCAGCGCGACGTAGACCGCTTGCTGCAGATCGTGCGCCTCACCGATGAGCTGGGCATCAACCTGGCCGCCGTGGAGGTAATCCTGCGGCTGAGAGAGATGGTGTTCGCACTGCAGGCGGAAAACGAGAGCATACGAGCCGAGATGGAAGCTGTGACTGCTCGTGTGATCCGATCCACAGACGCGAGACAAGAACCCCGGGGCGCAGCAGCGCCTGACTAGCGACAGACCAAAACGGAGGTCAACATGATTCTGGCAGAGGAGTTGCAGGAACTGGCAGCGTTCAGAACGCAAGATGCGTCGATTCTGAGCCTTTACTTGAACATGGATCCACACCGCCGCACACCGGAGAAGTACAAGTTGGCCTTGCGGCATCAATTGAGCAGTGTGGCCGAGATGGCCGATGCGGCCGACATCGCCCGCGTGGAGCACTATTTCGATCTGGAGCATAACTGGCAGGGGCGGGGCGTGGCCTGCTTCAGTTGTCAGGCCGCCGATTTCTGGCGCGTCTATCCCCTCTGGGTGCCCTTGGAGGATGCCGTCTTCGTCGGCGACCACCCCTATCTCAAGCCCCTCGGTGACGTGATGGACACCTACGCCCGTCACGGCGTGGCCTTGGTCAGCCGCGAGGGGGCACGGTTTTTCGTGTTCGAGCAAGGGGAGGCGGAGGAGGTGGGGAGTCTGGCGGGAGAGGATGTGAAGCGCCACAAGCAGGGCGGCTGGGCCGCCTCCCGCTATCAGCGACACGAGGATGCCGCCGCCCAGCGCAATCTCAAGGAGATGGCCGAGGCTACCGTCAGCTTCTGCCAGGAGCACGACTGCCCGCGCTTGATCCTGGCGGGCACGGACAAGACGGTGGTCCAGTTCCAGGCGCTTCTGCCCAAGGCCCTGCAAGAGCGGGTTGTGGGCAGCTTTGCCGTGGACATGACCGCCTCGCCGGCCGAGGTGGCGGAGCGTGCGCTGAGCATCGCCCAGCAGGCGGCGCGGCAGCAGCGAGCGGCCCTGGTGGAGCAGGTCATCACGGCGGCGTCTTCCAAGGGTGGCGCCGGGGCGTTGGGCCTGGCCGACACGCTGCGGCTGCTGGAGGAGGGGCGGGTGCATCACCTGGTGCTGGCCGAAGGGTATCACGACACCGCCCACCAGTGCGGCCACTGTGGTTACATGACCGTGGAGCCTATGGAGCAATGCGCCTTCTGCGGCGGGCAGATGCATCTGCTGCCGGATGCGGTAAACGCCGTGGTCAGCCGGGGCATCGAGCGGGGCGTGGAGGTGACCACGATACGGGACAATGCGGAGTTGGAAGCGGCCGGCTCCATCGGGGCTATTCTCCGTTATTAGGGTGGGTTGGTAGGTTGGTAGATTGGTACATTGGTAGATTGGTAGATTGGTACGTTGGTAGATTGGTAGATTGGGAGGTTGGTAGATTGGTCAGCGGGAAGCCCAATCTACCAATTTCCCAGTTTCCCAATTTCCCAATTTCCCAATTTCCCAGTGTGCCGGGTTTACCGGGTTCAGGTCAGGTAGGGTCGTGTTGGAACACAGACAGATGCAGAGGGGACAGAATCTACAGGTAGAGGTTACATAACATGATGAGATTCGATC
>JACNHM010000591.1 GCA_014383605.1 Chloroflexota bacterium | reverse complement strand
CTTCTTTGTCTTTGGCATAGGAACTGAGCATGATCGGCTTGACCTCCAGGTAGGTGGCCGGAACGCCGTCCTCGCTAGCGGGCAGGGCGGTGATGGCCGTTTTGTTCTCCAGGATGTCGCGGGCGATGTCGCTCTCGTCGCGGCGGCCCCAGAGCCAAGGCCCCATGGGCGCCATGGCCCACTTGCCGGCCACGTAGCCGGGGTCCTCCACCGGCCAACCGGTGCCGCGCACGTTCGGGTCACAGGCGGGGTTCTCCACACCCTCGGTGAGGAACAGCTCGTCGTACAGCGTCAGCACCTTCTCTAGCTGATCAACGGTGGCGTTGAACTGCACTTCGCCATCGGCAATGGCGAACATGTTCTGCTTATCACTCACCTGGAAGTACCAAGAGATGAACTCCTGCGCCGCCCGCGGGTCGCCGACTTCCGTGCAGACGTAGAAGCCGTGCGTCTCGCCGCCGGTCAGCCCGGTGATCTGGCGCGCCGTCTCGATCAGCTCGCCCCAGGTCTCGGGCACCTTCAGGCCGTGCTCCTCGAAGATGTCCTTGCGGTAGATCATGGCCCGGGCATTGGTGTTGTAGGGAATGCCGTAGAGCTTGCCGCCGATGCGCAGCGGGGCGAGGGTGCTCTCGACGAACTGGTCGCTCTCGTCCCAGGCGGCGAAGAGATCATCCAGCGGCTCGATGATGCCCTTCTGGACGTAGACGGCGGTGTCCTCCAACAACCCCTCGATGACGTCGGGCGTGCCGCTCTTGGCCTGCAAGAGGAATTTGTCCCGCTGATCCTTGTACTTGCCGGGGCCGTAGAAGTTGTCCACCGTGTAACCGGGCAGAGCCGTCACGGCGTCCCCTTCCCACTTGAGGACATACTCAGGCGAGACCTCCTGGGTCACGAAGGGCATGTTCCAAAAGGCGAGGCTCCCCTTCTCCTTGGGTGCCTCCGCAGGCGGCGGAGCCTCCTCGGCCGGGGGCTGGGGAACGGGCGGCGCGCAGGCCGTGATCAGCATCGCCAGCACGGCAACGACAGCGACGAACATCAACAAGCGTGATTTCTTGAACATGGTTCTTTGCCTCCTTGCAAAGCAATAGTTTGGAACTGCGATCACTTGTGCGGGGCAGAATCCCCCCAGACATACATGTCCAGTATCAACTCGGTCTCCCATCACCTCCTTTTCGCGGGTCACGCAACTTTGACCTCTGCTTTGCCGCCTTTCTCCATCACGTTGGTGCGGGAGAAACGACATGGCCACAGCTTTCGCGCACGATCAGTTGGGGCTGGAGCGAGATGTAGCATCGTTGGGCATCGGGGGTCTCAATGAGTTCCAGCAGCGATTGCACAATGGTACGGCCAAGCTCATGGAGGTCCTGCCGTATCGTGGTCAGGGGAGGCTCGAAGTAGGCCGCCTCGGGGATGTCGTCGAAGCCCACCAGGGCGACGTCTTCCGGCACCTGCAGCCCACGACCGCGCAGGGTCTTGATAGCTCCCAAGGCCATCTGGTCGTTCTGCACGAAGACGGCGTCCACTTGCGGGCAGCGGGCCAGCAGCCGCTCCATGGCCTCTCGCCCGCTCCTGGCTGACCAGTCTCCTTCTTCCCACCAGGTCGTCTGGTCAGCCAGGCCAGCCGTGCGCAGCGCCGCTTGCCAGCCCCGTCGCCGCTCGCGGGCCTCCCACCAGACGAGGGGACCCGTGATGTGCCCGATCCGGCGGCGCCCCTGAGCCAGCAGATGCTCTGTGGCCGTCTTTCCACCCGCAAAGTTGTCAATGACCGCCGCGGCAACGTCCGATCGTCCCTCCATGTTCGTGAAAACGGCGGGCAACCCCAGGGGAACGCCGTTCTCGATCCAGGCGTGATTGTCGCCGATCTCCGGCACGGCCCAGATGATCCCATCCACACGACGGTCCACCAACCCTTCCAACACCTCCGCCGCGGCCGTGTCGTCATAGCCGATGACGCTCAGGGTAACGAAGTACCCTTGATGTCTGGCTTCTCTCTCGATGCCGGTCACGGTCTGGGAGGGGCCGAAGTAGTCGAAGCCCATGGCCACCACGCCGAGCGTGTGGCTGCGCTGCGTGACCAGGCTGCGGGCGACTTCGTTGGGGCGATACCCTGACTCCTCGATAACCTGCAGCACCCGTCGTCGTGTAGCCTCCGACACGGGACGCCTGCCGCTCAGGGTATTAGAGACGGTTCCTATGGACACGCCTGCTCGCCGCGCCACATCCTTGATGGTTACTCTTCCCATCTCAGCCCCTCGGGGAGAAAGCTGCCTGCTTGCCGGTGATGGAGTTCAGGGAGAAGGGGGCAGGCTTAAAACGTTTTAAGACCTCTTGGCTATTATACTCCAGATCGGCAAAATGTCAAGAAACGAGTCGAGGTTGGCGAAAGCAGGGAGTTCGTAGTGGCGACTTCCGTCGCTTTGACCCCATGGGGAACGGCTGAAGTCGTCACTACGAGCAAAATCGCCAACGCCCAGTTTTCCCTACATCCTCTTGCCCAGCATCAGCTTGGCGTTGGTCTCGCCGCCGTTCACCAGGTAGAGCAGCGGGATGGGCCGATCCACGCCCTCGATGTAGGCCGGCCGGGTGGCCCAGTTGGCCTGCGAGAGCACGTTGTTCAGGTCCATCCAGTACTCCAGCCGGGCCACGCTGAGCCCCTGGATCATGTGGAAGTGGTTGGCCGGGGCGAAGTGTTTGTACTCGCCCATGGTGGCGTACCTGGGCACGACGAAGGTGTGTGGCCAGGTGGCTGTCGTGGCCTGGGAAAGCGCCACGGCCAGCTTCTGCGGCACCTCCGCCGTGGTGGCCTCGTCCCAGCTCAGGCCGAACATGCCGGAAAGGCTGCTGTAGGTCAACCGGCCGGCGATGCCGTCCAGCCCGCCGGGGGAGACGAAGGTGACCGAATTGCCCATGCCGGGGAAGTAGTGCTCGTCGGCCAGCGGGAAGCCCACCTGGGACATGATCTCCTCGACGCTGGCCCCCGGCGCGGCCGCCCAGTCCAGCGAGGCGCTGCCGGAGTTGTCCCCATCCACCAACCCCTTCTGCGCCCAGATCTCATCCTCTGGCAACTCGACGCCAATTGTCTCGGCCAGCGCGTCCAGTTCCCACTTCTCCCACACCTTGCGGAAGTCCATGAACAGCGGCGGGTGGCCACCCGTGAGCGCGGACATGAAGAGCATGGTCAGCAAGCCCTGCACGTCGGCCTCGGTGGCGAAGGGCAGGGGCACCTTGCGCCCGTTGTGGTCGAAGGTGGAGTTGAAGAAGGACTCCATGGCGTCGGCCACCGGCAGCGGGATGCCCCGCGGATCGGAGCCCCATTCCAACTGGCTCATGAAGCCGCCGCCGATGGCATTGAGGTCCTTCATCAGGTTGCGCACGATCAGATACAGCGCCAAACTCTGGTTGAAGCGCTGCGAATCGGCCTCGTCGCGCAGCTCCAGCCGCCGGCCCAGATGCTGATCCACCCAGGCGCGGAAAGCCTTCAACTCCTCGGCGTCGTAGGCTTTCTTGATCACCATGTCGGCCAGCAGCTTCATGTCCAGGCGGGTGATCTCCAGGCCGAACTGCCGCCGCGTGGGCAGGACGTGGGCCAGGGCCGTCTCCATGCCCATGGAGTCATGGCCGAAGATCACCACGCGGCGGCCCTTCAGCCACTGCCTGGTCACGGCGGCGAAGGCCCAGTCCACCATGGCCTGGGCAGTGGGCGCGGTCATCACCGGCTCCAGGCCCGTATCCGGCCAGGTGCCCACGTTGAGGTGCGACAGCCGCCCGTACTGGGCCAGCGCGCCGTTGATGGCATGGGAAAAGACCACGCCCGGCTTGGGGCCGCTGTTGCCGCAGGTGAAGCTGATGGGCGTATCCTGGGGGAACTGCTGCAGCAGCGAGATGACGCTGAGCTGGGGGAAGGCCCAGGTGTCCGGCGTGCAGACCAGCGCCCGCACCCCGGCGTCCAAGAACTGCCGGGCCACGATGTCCGCCTGCGGCTCACCATCTACCAGCACCGGCGACCAGACGACCTTGGCCGGCGAGCCGTCGGGCAGCTTCACCCGCTGGGCCAGGATGTCGGCGGCCATCTTGACGATGTTGCGGCAGCGCTGGCGGCTCTCCTCGTCAATGCGCGGGTCGCCGGCCACGAACACACCGATGGCCGGCGTGCACACCTCGGCGCTGGCCGTCTCTCCCAGACGAATTGCTTCTGGCATTCGATAGGTCTCCTTTCGTTGCAGATGTATGTGAGTCAGACGGAAAATGCTAACCACGAAGGCACCAAGACTCTAAGTACAGCGTGGCGTAAATGCGTTCCGGCTTCTTGGCTCACGGCGGACCTTAGTCCGCCGCCTGTGTAGCCTTCTAACGGCCTTCCATGGCGCTGGACTAAG
>JACNHM010000559.1 GCA_014383605.1 Chloroflexota bacterium | reverse complement strand
AGATGGTCACCCGCCTCACGGCCAACGTGCCCGACAGGCTGGGCGACCAGCCGGTCGTCTCGGTCAACCAACTGGATGGCGTGAAGTACCTCCTGGCCGACGATAGCTGGCTGCTGATCCGTCCTTCGGGCACGGAGCCTGTGCTGCGCATCTACGCGGAGGGAAGGAGCCAGGTACAGGTAGACGAGTTACTGCAAGCCGGCGCGTCCCTGGCCGGCGTCGGCCAAGAGGTGTGACCCCAAGGAGTTGTAAGGCGGTCTCCCGACCGCCGTTCCCTCACAGGAAGAGGCGGTAGTGCGACGTGAGCCGCTCTACGGGTTGGCTGCGCCGGTCAGGAGACCGGCGCGAACTGGGAAGGGAATGTGATTATGCTGAAGGCTGCTTTGGAAACCGCCATGGCCACTGCCCAAGAGGCCGGAGAACTGTTGTGTGAATGGCTGCACGCCTCTCTTACCATACAGCATAAAGGCCCGCGTGACCTGGTCACGGAAGCGGACCTGGCGGCGCAGGCGCTGATCACTGAGCGATTGCAGGCCAGCTTTCCCGGCCACGCCATCTGGGCAGAGGAAGGAGATGCCGCGACGGTCGGCGCCGGCGCGGACTACACCTGGATCGTGGACCCGCTGGATGGCACCAACAACTACAGCCGCCGCCATCCCACCTTCGCCGTGAGCATCGCCCTGGCGCAAGGCAGTGAGGTCCTGCTGGGCGTGGTGTATGAGCCGTTGCGCGATTTTTTATTCTACGGCCAGCGGGGCCAGGGGGCCTTTGTCAACGGCCGCCCTCTGCAGGTGAGCCCGGTGGCCGACTGGACCCAGGCGCTGGTGGCCTGCGATTGGGCGCGAGAAGAGGACATCCGCGCCGGCGTGCTGCACATGGTAAACCTCATTGCCCCTGAAGTACACACCTTTCGATCCCTCGGCTCGGCGGCGCTGGGCTTCTGTTACGTGGCTGCCGGCTGGCTGGATGGCTATTTCAGCTTGCACCTGCAACCCTGGGACGTGGCGGCGGGGGCGCTGTTCGTGGCCGAGGCGGGCGGCGCAGTGACCATGGCCGAAGGTGCGCCCTGGACACTCACCAGCGGCGGTTTTCTGGCCAGCAACGGATGGGTGCATCCCCATCTGCTGGACGCGGCCCAGGCGGCGTTGGGCCTCCCCGGGGACTCGCCCACGTAGTTCGGCCTCACAATCAATCACCCGTTCGGGCAGAGAGTTCAACACACGAAACACCGTCTGTTCGCGGCGCGAGCAGGCGGTGTTTGTTTTGGGGCAAAGAAAAAGCCTCTCCAACCCATCAGGATCGGAGAGGCGTGCTGCTTGTCCTGCATCTGCGTTCTACTCCCGCAGGCGGGGGTCGAAGGCATCCCGCAGCCCATCGCCCAGGAAGTTGAAAGCCAACACGGTGATCGTCAACGCGACGGAGGGCACAAACACGGAGAGCAGGTGGGCGTCGAGCAGCAGCTGCCCCAGCGGCTTCCCGCGGACGGCGTACAGACCGGCGTAGCTTTCGGAGATCATGTTGCCCCAACTGGGCCGCGGCGCGTCAATGCCCAGCCCGATGAAACTGAGAAAGGCTTCGGTGAAGATGTAGCCCGGAATGGCCAGGGTCTCGGCCACGATGCAGGGGCCCAACACGTTGGGCAGCAGATGCTTGAACACGATACGCATGTTGCTGGCCCCCACCATGCGCGCCGCCTCCACGAATTCCTTCTCTTTGAGGGAAAGCACCTGTCCGCGGGTGATGCGCGCCATGCCCAACCAGTTCAGCATGCCCAGGGCGACGAACAGGAAGAACATGCCGCCCATCTTCTGGTCTATCTCCACGAAGGGAGTCCAGAAACTTGTGGCCCCGTGTACTACGTGCCGCGCTTGGGCCTTGAAGAACACCTGCAGGAGGATGACGAAAATGATCAGGGGCAAGGCGTAGAGGAAGTCCACGAAGCGCATCATGATGTTGTCCACGCGGGTGCTGGCGTAGCCGGAGATAAGGCCGTAGACCATGCCGATGATCATGCTGACGCCTGAGCCGACGAAGCCTACGGCCAGCGAGACCTGGGCGCCGAAGATGGTGCGGCTGAGGATGTCCCTCCCCAGATAGTCGGCGCCGAGCCAGTAGCGTTTTCCGGCAAACTCCGCGGCTTCTAACCGGGTGACGCTGCCGGCGGGCGCGTAGTTGTCCATAAAGCTGGCCTTGGCGTAAGGAAATGGTGCCACGACATCAGCGAAGAGGGCCGCCAGAATCAGAAGGATGATGAATATACCGGAGCCGACGGCCACCTTATGTTTGAGCAGTTGCTGGAAGGCGTCCCCCCAGGGACTGCGCTCCTTGCGCAATGCGAAGTCAGGCTCAAGTTGAGTCTTTTCAGCTACAGCCATGATTGTTCTCCGTCAGTTCATCAAGCCAGAGACAGCATCCCTGGCAGGTTGCAACGTAAAACGTGAAGCGTAAAACGTGATCCAGGTGCCACGTTGGCTTCTCACGCGTTACGTTTTACGCATTACGCTTTACGTCTTACCATAGTTCCATACTCCGCCCGCCGCAACATGCGCTACGACGGGGCGCCACCGTTGCGCGTATCAGTCGTAGCGGATGCGGGGGTCCAGCCAGGCGTAGGTGAGGTCCACGAAGAGATTGGCGAAGACGATGGCCACGCCGTAGAGCAGCGTCGTGCCTAAGACGACGGGGTAGTCGCGGTTTCCGATGCTGGTGATGAAATGCTTCCCCAGGCCGGGGATAGCGAAGAGTTGTTCCACCACGAACGTCCCCGTGAGAATCGCCGCAAACATGGGGCCAAGAATGGTCACCACGGGGATGAGGCTGTTCTTCAGGGCGTGGCGCAGGATGACGACCCTCTCCCGTAGCCCCTTGGCCCGCGCCGTCCGAATGTAGTCCTCCCGCACCACCTGCAGCAGGCTGGCCCGCGTGAGCCGCGTGATACGCGCCGCCAGGCCGCTGCCCAGGGTCACCGCCGGCAGCGCCGCGTGCAGCCAGAAGTCGCCCGTGGGTTTGGGCAGGAAGCCGAGAAGGAAGGGCGCTGAGGCCCCCCAGCGGGCCACCGGGAACCAGTTCAGTTCCAGAGCGAAGATGAAGATCAGCGCCGGTCCCAAAACCACGTTGGAGATGGACGCACCGAGAATGGCGACGAAGGTGGCTATGTAGTCCACGGAGGTGTTCTGCCGCAGGGCGGCGATGATGCCCAGGAGGATGCCGGGGATCACGGCGATGGCCATGGACAGGAGGCCCAACTGGGCGGATATGGGCAGGCCAGAGGCCAGGATATCGTTGACCGAGCGGCTGCGGTAGCGGAAGGACGGCCCCAGGTCACCCTGGATGAGGCCGCGACCCGAATCCTCTTGGCCCAGGGTGCAGATCTTGTCGCCGATCAAGTAGGCGCAGAACTGCTGCCAGACCGGCCAGTCCAGGTGATACTTGGCTTCCAGGTTCCTGACCACCGACGGCGGCAGCGACTTGTCCCCGGCGAAGTCAAAGGGACCACCAGGGATGGCGCGGATGAGCACGAAGACGACCAGAGCCACCAGTACGAGGACGGGGATGGCCCACAAGATACGGCGGATGATGTATTTGGTCACGTTTCCCTCCCGCAAGAACAAGCTGTAGTGCGCCCACAAATCTGCGAAATGGGCAGAGTAGTCCACTGCGCTCAACGTGAAGCGTAAAACGTGAAACGTGAAACGTGATCGTTACGTTTTACGCCAGCGCTGGCGGTCAGGCACTGTGCGTCGGTGCTGCATTCTCTCAGTTTTCACGCGCCTTTGGTATGACGACGACGGTCACGACTGAGCACATACCACGGGCATGTGCGCACTCGTCACCTTCGCCAGCATCCCGTTCGCGCCCGTCTCCTCTGGTTCGCGCCGGTCTCCTGACCGGCGCAGCCAGGCCACGGGAACAGCGGTCGGGAGACCGCCTCAGAACTCCGATTACCCGGTTCGCGCCGGTCTCCTGACCGGCGCAGCCAGGCCACGGGAACAGCGGTCGGGAGACCGCCTCAGAACTCCGATTACCCGGTTCGCGCCGGTCTCCTGACCGGCGCAGCCAAGCCGAAGGAACGGCGGTCGGGAGACCGCCTCAGAACTCCCTGTGGACGTTTGGCTGGGGATGAGCGCCCCCCGCACGGGGCGGGGGGCGCTACGGTACCTTCTGCCACACCGCTGAGTTTCTTAGGATCAATACGGTTTAGTTAAGAGAGTTAAGAGGGAGTTGCACTCCCGACGACGGCAGTACAACTGCCTCAGAACCCTTATCTGAACCGTATTGTCCTTAGGATGGATCAGAACTCAGGCGGTGCTCCGATCTCTACATGCCCAGCGCAGCCTTCTTGGCCTCCCAGTCGATCTTCCACTGGAAGAAGCTGCTGCCGCCCATCT
>JACNHM010000640.1 GCA_014383605.1 Chloroflexota bacterium | reverse complement strand
CGTAGAAGTGAAAGTGAGCGTCGGTCAGGCCGGGCAGCGCCAAGCGGCCGCCCAGGTCAATCAGCCGGGTGTTGGGCCGCGCCAGGGATCGGATTTCGGCGTCACTCCCGACAGCCAGAAAACGGCCATCGCCGATAGCGACGGCGGTGGCCCGGGGAAAGTTAGGATCTTGGGTCAGGCACTTCCCATTATAGAGGATGAGACTGGGCATATCACGATTTTGCAGCAGAGCAGGCTCCCACGCCTGCGGACTGGTGGCTCGTGTGGTGGTCGCCCACCCCTACCGCGTCAAGCTGATCGCCGCCTCCTTCGTCAAGACGGACAAGCGGGACACCCTCGCCCTGGCCCCCCTGCTGGCCGCCAGCCTGATCCCGACCGTCCGGGCGCTGCTCCTTCACGTGCAGGAGTTGCGGGCGCTGGTCGCTCACCGCAAGCGGCGGATGGCTTCGGTGACCAGGGGAGCGGCTTGTCTATTCACCTCTCTATTATAGAGGCTCGCTGCGCATCAACTCTGACCTGCGAGAAGCGGTCAGGATGACAAAGGTTCTGTTACCGTTACTCGCGTAATGACGCCGCGCCGCGCCAGTTCCTCAAAGAATGGCTGCGGGCCTATGGCGACCTCCGGCGGAAACACGCCCGGCTTCGGCACGCGGCCAGCGGCCAGCCATTGCACGGCGACCGACGGAGCCACGCCCGTCGGCACTGATCCGACCGGCGTCAGCGTGCCCAGGCGGTAGATCAACTCCTTGCCATCTTTGATGCCCTTGACCTCAGTGACGATCTCTTTTGTCCAACGGGTGGGGTCGGCAGGCTCTTGTACAAAGGCATTCAGCGGCGGAATGTAGTCGGCTAGGAGGGTCACCAGCACGTCGCGCGGCCGAACCGGCGTGCCGCGCACGTCTACCGGCTCCGTGCCGGCGAAGCCCAGGTCGGCCAAGAGTTTGACCCTGGCAAAGGCTTTCGGGCTCATGCCCCAGTAGTTGATCTTGAAGAAGCACTCGCGGACGCCCTTGTCTTGGAACGTGATCGGCAGCGTGGCTACCTCGGAGTGCAGCGAGAGGTGGCAGCGCAACAGGCCCACCGGCGGCGTGAACCAATAGTCTTCTTCACCGGATAGCGGTGCCTCCTCGACGAACTCGCCATTGCGGAAGACTATGGGTGGCAGAGTCAGCTCGTCTATGACAGTGGGAATAGCGTAGCCGAAACGCAGGTCATCGCCCGGTGGCGGCAGGATGCCATCGTAGATGCGGATGTAATCCATCGCGTCGAGCCGGTCGGCGGCGTAGCGGGCCTGAACGTTGGACACACCCGGCGCGCTGCCCATGCCCAGCACAGCGGTGAGCCCCGCCGCAACGAATTCGTTGTGCAGCAACAGTTGTTTACGGGTGTTGTAGAATAGCCCTCCCATGTCGGTGTAATGTGTCCTGGCTTCGAGACAGGCGCGCATGACGTTCAGGTTAAAGTAATAGTGCACCGCGTTAAGCACGGCATCGGCGCCGCGCAGGGTAGCCACCAGCCCTTCGTGGTCGGTCACGTCGGTGTGGACCACAGAGACTTTGGAACGGCCCACGGGAATGAGATTGGCCACTTTGTGGGCCAGGTCGGTGTTACGGTCGGCAATGACTACCTGGTCTACACCGTAGCTGGCGGCCAGGTCTTTGACGGCGATGCGGCCCATGAGGCCCGCCCCACCCAGTACGACGATCCTCATCATAGTCCTCTTTCTTTTTGGGGACGCAGGTAAGCGCAGATGAATGCTGATTATTTCTTATTGCGTTTGTCAGCGTTCATCAGCGTCCCATCATTCTACAAACCAAATTCGTCGGCCACCCAGGCGATGCCCAGTTCTTCCAGTGATGGGTCGCGTCGCGCAGTTTGGCTTCGCCGTCATGCATCCAGGGGTAGACTGGCTTTTCGGCTTTGCTTTTAATGATGAAGGCGTTAAAGTTGGCGGCCTTGGCCTCGGCGGGCCAAAACCCGCCCGCTTGCGCGTCGCCGATGGCGCCGGTGAGGGGCGATTTGGCGTTGGCCATGACGCGGCTCTGACCGGGAACCGGCGCGCCCGTGACGACGCTGAGGGTGATGGCCAGGACGTTATCCGGCCCCAAGGGATCGGCGCCAGCGGGCATCTCTTTGAGGATGTAGTACATGCCGATGCTTTGGCCGCCCAGGTATTTGCGGTAAAAGGCCTCCGACGGCTCTTCCACGGTGAGTGTCCCGGTTGTCAGGTCTACGTGCAGGATTTTGCCGTTGTATCCGTGTGGCATAACGACCTCCTCTCGTTTAGGCCAGAAGGTTGAGAGGTCGGAAGGTTGGCTAGCCTCCGACCATGGTGGGAAACAGTTTGACTTGGTCGCCGTCTTGCAGAGAGCGTTGGCGGTCTTCTTCCTGGACGCCGTTGACGACCACCAGTCGCAAGCGGCGGGTGATGCCCAGATGGGTGATGAGATCAGCGATCGTCGTGTCTTCGGGCAGCGTCACCGTGGCCCGGCCTCGCTCGCCGTCGGGCGGAAGGTGCTCGCGCAAGACGAAGAACAGATGAATCTGAACTTGCATGTCATCGGACCACTGCTCTTATGGCTTCCTCAAAAATCTCCAGCGCCTTGTCCATTTGCGCCTGGTTGACGGTCAGCGGTGGGATCCAGCGGATGACGTTGCCATAGGAGCCGCAGGTGAGCAGCATCAGGCCATCTTCCAGGCATTTGACGCGCATCGCTTTGGCGGTCTTGGCGTCGGGCTGACCGTCGGCAGCGGTGAACTCGGTGGCGACCATCAGGCCCAGGCCGCGCACGTCGCCGATGACCGGGTATTTCTCTTGCAGCGCTCGCAGCCGTGTCATGAGATATTCGCCCATGCGGGCGCTGTTTTCAACCAGCCCTTCCTCGCGGATGACGCGAATTGTGGCAGCAGCGGCGGCGCAACTCACGGCGTTGCCGCCGTAGGTGCCGCCGTGAGAGCCGGGGATCCAGACTTCCATCAGTTGTGGCCGGGCAGCGATGCTGCTCAACGGGAAACCGGAGGCCAGTCCCTTGGCCATGACTATGATGTCGGGCGTCACATCGTAGTGCTGGTGACCAAACCATCGGCCGGTGCGGCCAAAGCCGGACTGCACCTCATCGGCGATGAAGAGCAAGCCGTGCTCGCTGCAGATTTGCTGCACGCCCTTAAGAAAGCTGGGCGGCGGCGGGACGTAGCCCCCTTCGCCCAACACCGGCTCGATGAGCACGGCAGCCGTCTCCTGCGGCGAAGTTTGAGTGACCAACAGATGGCGCAGCTCCCGCAGGCAGAAGGCCGAGGTCTCCTCCGGTGTCCAGCCATAGCGATAGGCGTAGGGATACGGCGCGACAAAGACGCCGGCCATGAGCGGCTGGTAGCCAGCGCGATAGATAGTGTTGCTGGTGGTCAGCGACATGGTGCCCACCGTGCGCCCGTGGAAACTGCCTTGGAAGACGATGACGTTGGGCCGGCCGGTGGCCTGCCGGGCCAGTTTGACGGCCGCTTCCACCGCCTCGGCGCCGCTGTTGCTGAAGAAAAAGCCCTCCAGGCCCTCCGACATTATTGTCAGCAGTTCGCTCACCAAGTCGAGCATCGGCTGATGGTAGACGATGTTGGCCTGGCCGTGAATCAGTTTGCCGGTCTGTTCCTGCGCGGCGGCGACCACCTTGGGGTGGCAGTGGCCGGTGTTAGTCACGCCGATGCCAGAGGTAAAGTCCAGGTAGCGGCGACCGTCGGCAGCGTAAATGTAGGCCCCTTCGGCGCGCTCGGCCAAGGCATCGGTATAGCGGAACCAGACAGGGGAGAGGTGTTGGCGCGGATCTTGACCCATTGTCTGTCTCCTCTTTTAACTACTGAACGAGTCTTCCAGTTGTGCCTGACGCTGCTCGTTCTCTTTCGCCAGCCACTGAAAGAGGCGGACGACTCCCAGGATCGGCATCTTTTCAGCCGCGTCCTGATAAAAGCGGATCGCCGTCTCCTCCAGGGCGACGGCGGCGTGGATGCCCCGCAGGGGGTTGGGATCGGCCACCAGGCAGTCGGAGCCGAGGACCATGGTCACCCCCGCATCCAGCATATCTCGGAAAGGATAGGCAAAGCGTCCTCGCGGGCCCACCGACTGCCCGATCATCGGCATGCCATCCATGGCGTGGATAGGCTGCACTGAGGCTAAGATGCCCAGCCGGGCCAGGTCGTCAGGCCGGATCATCTGCACATGCTCAAACCCCTGAAATGCCAGCTACATGGCGAACTCGATGAACTTTCCAGGGGCTCGCACGGGATGCCCTATATAGATTCGAAGTCGACGGCCATCCAGATCAAACAGTGCAGTATAGAGGGTCACGTACCCGTCCGGGAGACTGCCCGTACGGTACATGGGATACTTTTCATTCGCCTG
>JACNHM010000436.1 GCA_014383605.1 Chloroflexota bacterium | reverse complement strand
GGAGTTGGTCCGCCCCAGGGCCATCTCTCAGACCCAGGGGGCGGACCGCTTCTATATTTGCCCCGGATACGCGCATCCGGGCCGGGAACGGGCCGCGCCATCTCTCTTTTGGGGCCTCGGGACGCCGACTGCACGGGCAGGCGGACACCATTCTCCTCGCTCAGCACGCCCACACCGCTCTCCAGGATGCGCTCCACCAGCCACAGCACGTCAGCATCGGCAATCGTGCGGGCCATGATGTCCCCCAGGATGGCGTGGTCAATGCTGGGGAAAAACTGACGCACGTCGGCCTGTAAGACGTAGCCATAACGGCGGGCGAACTGCTGGCCGCGATCCAGCGCCCGGTGCGTGCCCTTGCCCACCCGGTTGGCATAGCTGTCGTGGATGAACTGCCGCTCGAAGAGCGGCTCGATCACCTGGCACAGGGCATGGTGCACCACCCGGTCACGGAAGGGTGCGGCGCTGATCAACCGCCGCTTGGGCTCGTGGATGGTGAAGCTGCAATAGGGGCCGGCCCGATAGGCCTTGTCCCGCAGCTCCTCCTGCAAGCGCACCAGTTCCTCTTCCAGGTTGAACTCGAAGCTGGCCGCCGGCGTCTTACCCCGCTTGCCCTTGCGTGCCCGCCGGTAGGCCCGGTACAGGTTGTCGAAGTCCCACACCTGGGGATAGAGATCGTGATATCTCTTCAAGACAGACCTCAGCACTGCCCGTGATGGCCAAAAACATCCCTCGCCGATTCTGGGAGGGGGCAAGTCCCCTCCCAGACCCTCCCCCTCAGGATTCAGAAATCAGAACTCCAGGATTCAGAACGAGATGGGGGAAACCACCACCCGAAAACCGCTGTAGCCGTCCCGGTAGCCGGGAAGGGACCTGTTACGGACAGCGCAGCGGGCGAGGTTACGATGGACGAAGAACGACCCGCCACGCACCACACGGGACCCAGATGCCTCTGGCTTCTCCCGGCCATCGTCAGCACGGTAAGGGTAATCTGCGTACAAGCTGCTGCACCATTCCCAGACGTTGCCGGCCATGTCCAGCGCACCGCAGGGGCTGGCCCCGCCGGGATAGCAGCCTATCGGCGTGGTGCCCGGCCCGCCCCAACTCTCCCGCCCCTCCCAGGTGTTGGCCTTGCCCTCATCGAACTCGTTCCCCCAGGGATACTCCCGTTCCTCGGTACCCCGTGCCGCCCGCTCCCATTCCGCCTCTGTCGGCAGTCGCACTGCGAAGGTTCCGGGTTCCAGATTCCAGGTTTCAAGTTCCCCCTCCCGCCACACCTGCACCTTGCATCCTGCTTCCTGCCCCTTGCCTCTTGCCTCTTGCATCTCGCCTGTCAGCCAGCGGCAATAGGCCACGGCATCGTGCCAGGAGACGTAGACCACGGGGTGATTGAGCCTGTCCGGCGGCGGGGTGTCGCCATCCCAGTGGTCAGGCGGCCTGCGCTCCTTGCTCTGCTGCCGTTCTGCTTCCAGAAAGCGTGCGTACTCGCCATTGGTCACCGCATAGCGGGCGATCCAGAATTCCCTCAGTTCTGGCCGAGGCTGATGGCGGGGCACCTCATCGCGGAACCACTCCCTCTCGAATTCCTTGACCAGTTTCTCTGCCCGCTCCCCCGTCGTGCCCATCCAGAAGGGGCCGCCCTCGACGTGACACCAGGTGTCAGCGCGGGTGGGATCGGGGCGCGGGTCACCGAGTTGGCCCAAGAGGTTGCCCGCCCCCACTCGTTCCTTGAGCGGCAGCGCCCCCAACCTCAGCAGTTCGACCAATCCCTGGCGCACCTGCTCTCGCAGCGCCCGCCCATCCTCTTTCAAGTGCACTTCGCCGATATCCAGCAAGCACTCGCCGGCCAGCATCAGGTTGCGCCAATGACGGTCGCCGCTGTCCTCTTCCACCAGCCGCCTGACCAGTGCCTTGGCCTGGTGCACCTGGGGCGAAAGGGCCAGTTGCCCCACGGCCAGCAGGATCGGCTCGTGCCAGCGGTCTTCTCCTCGCCGTTGGAAGGCATTCTCCACGAAGCCTTCGCCAGCCAGTTCCCGCCCCACCAGATACTCCTGGAAGGTCAAGTGCGGAAAGGAGTAGGTGCCGGGGTCCGGCGACCAGAGCAGCCCGGCCCGGTCGCTGACGAACTTGAGGAAGCGGCCTGTTCTCTCCCGCGCTGTCTCTTCATCCCCCACCAGATCGCAGAAGATGGGCACGAGCACCTCTTCTGCCTGGGCCCGCGTGACCGTGGCGCCCCATTCTGTGTGCATCTTCCAGGCCAGCGGTTGCAGGAGCGCCAGCTTGTGGTCTATGCTCTGCAGTTCGTCGGCTAAACCGAGGTGGCGGGAGAGGCCAGGGCTGTCGGCGCCGCGGGCGGCCTCCCAATGCTCCATCAGCACCTCGATGCACTTCTGATAGAGCTCAGCGCGGCGCTGGGGCAGTCCCATGCCGCGAGCGTGCACCAGGGCAATGACCGTCAGCAGCAACGGCACAGGGGCCAGCTCCTGGCGAATGCGGGGCGCACGGCGGATGGCTCCCAGCAGGTCCGCGGCGCGCGCCTTGGCCTCGGCTTCCTTCCCGGCTCGGGCAATGCGCCGGTCGGCGACCACGATCTGCCGGTACCAGGCATGCACGAACTGCTCAATCTTCTTCCAATCGAAAAGGGCCAGCTCATAGGGAAGGAAGGGGGCGTGCAAGCAGGTCTGGTCGCGGTAGGCCAGGGTGCGACAGGTCACGACGAAACGGTTCTTGCGGTAACGTTGGCGAAACTGGCTGATGATTTCGGCCACGTCGGCGCGACGCTCCTCGCTTACCTCGTCCAGGCCATCGAAGAGCACCAGGCAATTGCCATCGCGCAGCTCATGGGTCAGGTAACGCTCCAATCCTGCCAGGTCCCATCCTTCCAGATCCTCCCGCAGGTAGTCAAGGAGCAGCGCCGGCACCAATCGTCCCGCCTGAGCTTGCCTCCAGGCCCCGAAGCGGCGTAGCGGAACAAAGAGCGGCAACAGCGGCTTGTGCGGCCAGTTCAACTCTTCCGGGTCCCGCAGCCGGCCCTCCCCCCGCTGGAGATATGCCTCGCCGAAGAGGGTGGCCAGATGGCCCAAGAAGATCGACTTGCCAGAGCCGGGACCGCCCAGCAGTACCAGGTACTGCTCCCGCGCTGCCGCCTCGGCCGCGCTGAGCGGGCGCATCTCCTCGCGCTCCAGGCGCCACAACTCCTCCCTGCGCTCCTCCTCGCGCACTTTCACCTGCTCCGTCGTGTCCAGGCGGACATACACCTGCTCCATCTCAATGCGTACGTCCTCGGCGCCAATGCCCCGCAGGTTAAGCCAGCGGAACCGCTCGCCCAGCAACCGCACATACTCGTCGAGCAGCGCCTGGCGGTCGCCGGCCGGGGGGATGAGCCGCGGGCCGCTCGGGCCAAGGTACACATCAACCTTCCCGGCGAAGATGCCTCGTCGCTTGTCAATGGTCTCCCCCGCGGCCTCCACATGCGCGCCGCGCAGGTCGGGCCGGACGCCGAAATTGACGCCACCGCTTTGCTCCAGCAACGTGAATTCGCCCTGGGCGCGATATGGGCCCAATTCCTGGCGCAGCCTCTCCTCCAGCCAGACCCGGTCGGCCTCCCTCAGTCCCTCCTGCGCCGCTGGCAACACCTCCAACCGGGACAGCAACTGCTCCACCTGCTGCCGCAGTTCCTCCGAAGCGTCGAATTCCTGTTCCACATAGCGGCCACCATCCTGCCCGCTGCGCCAGTTGCCGATCTGCTCGGCGACAAACTCCGCGCCCACGCTGGCCGCAATGCCACCCAAGGCCATGAGGAAAGCCCAGTTGCCCTGTTCCTGCGCTTGTTGCACCGCTTCCACCAGCGGGAAGAGGGCCATGGCCGTGAGGAAGCCGTAGAGGGTGTCCGCCCCTGCCTGCTTCAGCGCCTGCCGCGGATTGCAGCGGAATTCGGCCAGTGTCTCGCGCACCTTCGCCCGCCAGATGTCCAGATTGAAGGTCATGGGTCATCCTCCTCACCGCGCTTGTCCATGCCACCGCCGGCGATGTCGCCGAAGGTCGCTCCCCGGAAATCCCCGCCGATGCCAAAACTGACGCCGCCGTGCTGCTCCAGGTGCGCCATCGCCGCAGGCTGGTCAGGCGCACTCTCGTCAGGCCTCTCCACCTCCGGCACCCCTGCCAGCCTGGCCTCCAGGTCGGCAATCTGCTCCCGCCGCTCCTCGATTTGCGTCTCGATCTCCAGAGGCACCACCAGACCATGTTTTGCAGCCTGCAATTCCAATGTCTGCAACGCCTTGCAGTGCACCTCCAATAACCTGTGCAGATGCTCTTGTTCTTCGACCATCGTCACTCTCCTCACGAGTTCCTCACTCGGGCGTGGCCGTGGCCGTCGCTGCTGGCCGGGGCGTCGGCGGGATCTCGGCGGCCA
>JACNHM010000304.1 GCA_014383605.1 Chloroflexota bacterium | reverse complement strand
GATCTGGCTCTGCGGGGCCACCAGGAGGACGATGCCGGCCACGTGGGTGCCGTGTCCAACGGTCTCGTCAATCAACTCATCGCCGTCGTCGTCGAGGCCGTTCCCCTCGTCGGACGGTACGGTGTCATCGTCTATGAAGTCGTAGCCAGCCACCAGATGTGGCGCCAGGGCGGGATGATCCAGTTGCACACCGGTATCCAAGACAGCTACTACCATGCCGCTGCCCGTGCTCAATTCGCGAGCCAGGGGCAGGTCTAAGTGTTCATTGGCGTACTGATCCATGCCTGGCGCGGGATCATAGCCGGCCCAGGCGAACATCTCATAGCCGTCGGCCTCCGGCGCCTCGCCGAACAGGTTAGGCTCGGCGTATTCGATGCGGGCGTCGTTTCGCATGTTGTCTACGGTATCCTGCTCATTGGTCCCGGGTTGCAGGCTTAGCAGGTATACCCGATCCAGCAGGCGGCCTAGAGTAAGCGCGTTGTAATCGTTATGGATGCCGGCTACGTCCGCTGCAGGTTTCAAGCGAGCTATCACCTGGCCCGCCACGTGAGACTTCTTGGTCTCGATCTGGGTAGCATAGCTGATCCCGCCTGATACGTAGTACTTGACTTTGACGTAGGCGTCTACTTCCAGGTCCCCGTGCTTCTCTTTGAACTTTGTGTCAGCCGTGGCCACGAAGCTCTTGCCACTCACCATCCAGGTACCGATGAAGCCGTCCTGAGGCATGGGGCTCTCCACAAAGCCATAGAACGTGTGCTCATCATCTTGGGCATGTTCCCAGGCTTTCTTGTAGTGATCAATGGCCTTGTCGTACTTGTCCTTGACAATCTCCTCCTTTGCCTTATCCATCTCCTCCTCAGCCCTAGCGATCTCGCGTAGGACCTTCTGGCACTCGGCATCATCGTTGCGGTTGTCGTAGCACCCGGCTTCTGTTGCATTCTCAATGGTCTGCGTTATCGCTGTGGAGGCGAGGACCTGGTCAGCCGTGATCAGACCATCAATGGCCAATGAGGCGGCATCTGTCACCCCCTGATCTATGTCGGCTTTTTCCAGAACCTTCATCAGTTCCTTAACAGCCTTCTTCTCCTCGTCGAAGACCTTCTTGCCTTTCTTGGTCAGGCTCGAATCAGTGTACCAGAGGTCAGGCTGCAGGCTCTTATTGATGTGTTCAATGGCCTTCGCGACTCGATCGACAAGCCAAGGATCCTGGGGCTCGGGAATCTCTTCGAGGAACCTTATGGCGCTAGCTTTCAGGTTCGTGGCGGTGTCCGTAGCCACTGACGTGGGCGTCCAGATGGCCAGGCCCGTCGCAGTTGGCTCTGGCATCTCCATCAGCTCCGGTGTGCCAGTCGGTGGGCGAGTACCATCATCGTCGTCGAAAACGTCCACGCCAGGTTGCAGATGGATCACGGCTTGGCCCGGCGCATCATGATAAGTCTCTGGCTCTTGGGCGTAGGAAGCTCCCACCAACAGCCCCAGCAGCGTCAGCAGAATGCCAAGCGCCTTCAAGAACCTAACACGGTGAAGCATCATTATCACCTCCAACATATCAAACTCAGCGCTGGCCCACCAGCACGAACGGCGCCCAGTAGTAGGGATGGGGATTGGTAGCCAGCAATGCTCGTTGGGCGGCCCGCAGGGCGGCAGCCTTCGACTGGCCGGCCTGCAAGCAGCGGTAGAACCCCTCCATCAACTGGGCAGTGCTGGCATCGTTGACCAGCCACAGGCTGACCACCAGCGACGCCGCCCCGCTCCCCAGAAAGGCCCGTGCCAATCCCAACAGCTCATCTCCCTCTACCACTCGACTGCGGCCGGATTCGCACGCGCTCAGGGTCACTGTCCCGGCCTCCAGACCCAACTCGGCCGCCTCAGCCACGGTCAGCCAGCCGTCTCCCAGTCGCAGGGCAGAGAAGAGGGGGTTGTCGGCTCGGAACATTCCGTGACAAGCCAGGTGCAGCAGGTCCCGGCCCGGTGCTGCGGCCCGCAGCGCGGGCATGGTAGCTTCCTGGCCCTGCAGGAGCCGCGCCCCAGGGAACAGGGCCGCCACGGTCTCGGCCTCCTGGGTAACGTAGGGGATGCCAGCATCGGGGACGCCAACCACCAGCGCCTGTTCCAGCGGCCGACGTGGCCGGGCCTGACAGCGTGCCATGACCGTGGCGCTGGGAGCGTAGGAAATCTCGTAGCGCTCGATCAGGTAGCTCTGACCGTCGTACAGGGCATGGAAAGGCGCCCCGTGCAGCGGCCCGTAAGGGACGATGATGAGCTGCTCGCTATCCAGGTCGTCGGCCAGGGGGCGCACCAGTCGGTCGTACAGGTCGGCCAGGGCAGCGCGGGCGCTTCGCTCCAGGGCCGCCCGATGGCGGGCCACGTGCTCGGCGCCGAGGCGAAAGCGATTCCACTGCATCCCCAGGCGGTCCAGGGCCGGCGCCAGTTCCCCCAGCGTGGTCAGCCGACGGTGAACCCTCACCTTCTGGTGAGGACTGACGACGAAGGCCAGCAGTTCGTCGCCCGCAATGTAGTAAGCCAGCAGGCGCGCCCGTCGGGGCAGCGTGGCCTGGACTGCTTCTAGCGAGAGCGGGCGAGCCACGTCGAGATAACCAGGGCCGACGGCCTCCAGGCGCAGGCGTAGTTGGGTGATCTCCTGCTCGTGCTGGTGCGCCTGACCTCGGAGCCGGGCCAGGCGCGGGCCGCGCTGATCGTCCTTTGCGGTCTCGGTGTCGGCAGCCAGCAACTCATTGTAGATCAGGTCCAGATCAGCCCGCAGTGCCTCCAATTGCTGCTGCAAAGCAACGTCAGCCTCGTCGGCTTCAGCGGCCTGGAGCTGGGCATCAATGCTGCCGGCCAGCAGGTCCAGCAAGGCTCTCGACCGGGCCCGCTCGGCGACGGCGAAGGCCTGCTGCAATCCATCCTCATCACCAAGGGCCAGGTGCAATTGTATCAAGTCCTCATAAGGCGCCAGTTTGTCTCGCAGAAAGGCGGTACGCAGGGTCTCCTGGGGCAGCGTGGCCCGCAGGCGCTCGATTTCTTCTATGGCCTGCGTCAGGTGGTTCAGGCTCTCGTCGGTTTGCCCCTGTAGCCGATGCAGATGGCCCAGGCGGGCGTGTGCCCGGTAGCGCAGTTGGGGCAGGGCCAACGCCTCGGCCTGGGCCAGGGCCTTCTCCAGGTGAGCCAGCGCAGTCTCTGGGTCCTGCTCGGCCAGCAGGTCGGCCAGACGCAGGTGAGCGTAGGTGCCTTGCACAGCCAGGCCCAGCCGTGTGCAGAGGGCCAAGGTGCTCCAGGCAGCGGATAAGGCTTCATCCTCACGCTCTAGCGACTCCCAGAGGCCGGCCTGTTCCAGCCAGACGATGGCCAGCCAGGGTTCGTTGCCCAGCTCGCGGAAGATGGTTTCCGCCTCCGCCAGGGCTGCTTCGGCTGCGGCCGGCTGCCCCAGGGCGGTAAGGGTCACTGCTCGGCGGACCAGGGCCTGGCCTTGCTCGTAAGGCATGGAGGCGGCGCGAAAACCAGCCAACGCCTCGTCGCAGGTTGCCAGCGCCTCTGGATAGAGATTGAGAGCCAGGTACGCGGTGGCGGTGTCCAGGTACAGTGTGCCACGCTCGACGCCAGGTCCCAACGCCTCAAAGGTCCGCCGCGCCGTCTCAAACGCCTCCAGCGCGGCGCGGTGGTCGCCCATCAGCGACAGGGCCGCGCCGCTATTGGCCTGGGCCTGAGCGGAGAGGAGGGTCAGGCCTCTAGCAGCGAAGATAGCCGCCGCTGCCCGGAAGGCCTGGACAGTCTCGCCTCCCCGGCTCAAGCTGAGCAGTACTACGCCGCGGTTGTTGTGGACGTGGCCGAGCCGCTCGGTCTGATCAAGGGCGGCGTAGGCAGCCGCGGCCCAGTCGTAGGCAGTCAGGGCATCGTCGTAGTGTCCCATCCGATGGCAGATCAGCCCCTGGTTTTGAGACACCAAGGCAAGTATAAAGGGATCCGCTGTCTCAGCCAGGGCTCGCTCCCCAGTAGCCATCGCCTCCGGGTAGCGGCCCAGGCCAGCGAGGGCATGCATCTCGCCCACGCTGGTACGGACGGCCTCCTGCGGCTGGCCGGCAGCCAGGAAGCCCTCGCGGGCGGCAGCAATGAGGGGCAGGGCTTGAGCGAACTCGCCAGCCAGGGCATGGGCCTGGGCGCGCAGATAGCGGGCCTGGGCAGCGGCCAGGGGAGCCGGCAGTCTCTCGGCCAACTCGACCAGGGACTCTGCCAGCCGGGCGCCGCGACCGGGGTCGTCCCGCACCAGAGTGTCGCCGGCCGTGGCCAACGCTTCCAGGGTCTCGGCGTCGTATCGCCCCAGTTGGCCCAGGAAAGCAGCTCTGGCCCCAAGGTTGGGTTGAGCCAGCAGGCCGTCAATCAGCTCAGCCAGTGGTGAGGTCAACGTGCTC
>JACNHM010000517.1 GCA_014383605.1 Chloroflexota bacterium | reverse complement strand
AGCTCCGGGGTGATGTAGCGCTCGGCGTTGACCAGGGTCTGCTTGCGGATGTACTCCTCGGGCACGGCATCCAGGTTGGCTTTAGTCACTTCGATGTAGTAGCCGAAGACCTTGTTGTAGCCTACCTTGAGGGATTTGATGCCCGTGCGCTTCCGCTCGGTCCGCTCCAGGTTGGCCACCCAGTGTTTGGCGTCTCTGGAGGCGGTGGCGACGCTGTCCAACTCCGCTGAGAAGCCGGGCTTGATCACCCCGCCGCTGGCCAGTGTGGCGGGTGGGTCATCGGCGATTGCCTCTCCGATAAGAGACGCTGTATCCTCACAGGGATCCAACTGGGAGAGCAAAGTCTGCAGAGGATGATCACGTTCAGCCTCCTTGAGCTGCGCTAGCGCTTCTCGAATATGCGGCGCCTTCTCCAGGCTCCTGCGCATTCCCACCAGATCCCTTGGCGCCGCGATGCGCTGCACTGTTCGGCTGGTCAGTCTCTCCAGATCGGCCAGTTCTTTGAGAAGGGCCCTCACCTGGGTTCGGGTCGGCGTGTCATGGTAGAGGGCCTCCACCGCGTCTAGCCGCTGCTCCAGTTTGCCCACATCCAGCAAGGGCTGGTTGAGCCACTGGCGGAGCAATCGCCCGCCCATGGCCGTGACCGTGGCGTCCAGCACGCCCAGCAGCGATCCCTTGACCGCGCCGGTGCGGATGGTGCGGCTCAGTTCCAGACTTCGCCGGGTGGATGCATCGAGAGTCATGAACTCGCTGGTGGAATAGGTTCGCAGATCGCTCAGTTGGGCCAGGGCCGCTTTCTGGGTCTCCCGCAGGTACTGGACAATGGCCCCCGCAGCGCGTACGGCCAGGGGCAGTCCTTCGCAGCCGTAGCCAGCCAGTGAGGCCACCTCGAAGTGATCGAGGAGAGCCTGGCGGGCGTTGCCCAGCTCGAAGCGCCAACTGTCGTATTTGGAGGTTTGAAGTTGGATATTGGATATTGGATATTGGGTATTGGGGGTGTCTTGGATCAGGCATTCGGCTGGGCGCAGCCTCTCTAGTTCCTCCGCTGCCATCTGTTCGACGTCGTCGCCCGATAGTTGCGTGGCGGCGAATTCGCCGGTGGTGATGTCTGCGTAGGCGATGCCTGCTCTGCGGTCCTCTATTACCAGGGCGGCCAGGTAGTTGTTGCTCTTTTCTTCCAGCAGGGTCGGTTCCACTATGGTGCCCGGCGTGACCACCCGTATCACCTCGCGGGGCATCAGCCCTCGCGCGGGCTGGGCGCCCACCTGTTCCACGATGGCCACTTTGTGCCCTGCCTTGATGAGCTTGGCGAGGTAGCCCTCGACGGCGTGATAAGGCACCCCGGCCAATGGCACCCGTTGGCCCTTCCCCACTGGCCGCGAGGTGAGGACGATGTCGCAGGCCTGGGCGACGATCTTCGCGTCCTCGTCGAAGGTCTCGTAGAAGTCGCCCAGGCGGAAGAGGACGATGGTGTCGGGGTATTGCTTCTTGATCTGCAAGTATTGGTGGCGCATGGGGGTTAGGTTCTTGGCCATTGGTTACCCTCTTTTCGGCGTGAGTATTCAGGTGCCAGGCACTTTCATCGAGGATTTCAAAACAAAGGACACATCCCATTCATCTGAGAGGTGTGCGTAAATGGCGGACGAGGGTACTGTCAACGGATTCAGGGAACAGATTGAACGGATTGGCTAGTATCCGTTCAATCCGCTCCGGAAATCCGTTGACAGTTCGCTTCACTACCCTCCAACTCCAGCAAACTCGCCACCCATCCAATACCCAGTTCGTGCAGCTTGGCCGCGCGGGGCACTCCCGTGACCGGATCCCAGCCCATCATCTCGTAGTAGATGGGCTGGGCGGCCTCCACAGCCGCGGGGTCTATCGGTGCGCCGGGGCCAAGGGGCTCTGACATGCGAGGGGGCAGGCGGTCGTCGGCCGGGGTGAAGCCCTGCCGCACGTTGAAGGCGCGGGCCATTGTCACCAGCCGCTCAGCGGCCTTCCATAGCTCCCAGGCGTTGGTGTCCCAGCCGGTCACGGCCCGCACCGCTTCCACCACCTGATCGTTGCGATAGGGCAAGAAATTGCACAAGACCAGACAGTTATCTAGGTGACGGCGCAGGCTGCCATAGATGACAGCCCGCACCTTCTCTGGCCCAAGCCAGGTGGCTGGCATGGGCTCCAGTACGCCCAGGTTGCGGACGCTGTCCAGGCCCGCCTCGTGCTCGTAGCTGCTGTCAAAGGCGTTGTGCATGTGATCGGCGCCGGTGTAGGAGATTGCGTAGCCCAACCCCAGACCGTGCTGGATGCGGGGGTCGTGGTAGGGCAACTCCTGTCCCTTGACGTGAACTGCGAATCGCTCCGCGCCGCCACCGATTCGCTCAGCGGCTCGCTTGCTCCCCTCCGCCAGCAGGTCGCCGATGCCCTGGCGAGCGGCGATCAATTCCAGCAATTGCAGCATGGTCTCTGCGTTGCCAAAGCGCAGATCCAGCCCGCCGGTATCCTCCGCCGTCAGCAGCCCTTCCTCGTAACATTCCATGGCAAAGGCAATCGTCCCTCCGGCGGAGATGGTGTCTAGCCCCAGGGCGTTGCAGCGCTCGCTGGCCTTGGTCACGGCGTAGACGTCGGTCACGCCGCAGTTGGAGCCCAGGCCAGTGGCGGTTTCATATTCTGGGCCGCCGTAGGCTTGGTCCACCGGGTAAGGCTCGTCCAGGGCAGCGACTTTCTTGCAGCCGACAACGCAGGCGTAGCAACTCTCCATGCGTATGACAACGTGCTCGGCCAGGCCCTCGCGCCCCAGGACGTCGGCGCCGTCCAGGTGGCCGTCGCGGAAGTTGTGCACGGGTAGCGCGCCCGACCGGTTGTAGGGGACGGTGCTGACGCCGGTGCCCAGGTCGGGGAATTTGCCCATCAGGTCTCGATAGTTATCTCGCATCCAGCGAGCCAGGGCACCAACTTGAGTGGGATGGGCCAGGGGGAGCTTGCCCGTGCCCCGCACGGCGACAGCTTTCAGCTTTTTCGACCCCATCACCGCGCCCAGGCCAGTGCGCCCAGCCGCATGCTTCAGGTCGGCCATGATGTTGGCGTAGCGAACCAGCTTCTCGCCGGCTGGCCCGCAGAGAGCGACACGAGCCCGCTTCTCGCCCAGTTCCTTGCGGATGGCGGTGTGGGTCGGTTTGTTCTCCAGCCCCCACAGGTGGGCAGCGTCCCGCAGCTCCACCTCGCCGTCATGCACCCACAGGTACACTGGCGACGAAGCCTGCCCCTCGACGATGATGGCGTCGAAGCCGGCGGCCTTGAGTTCCGCCCCCCAGAAGCCGCCCACTTCTGATTCACCCATCGCGCCGGTGAGGGGCGACCGGGCGCCGATGGCGTTGCGTCCGCTGCCGGCCAGTGGCGCGCCGGTGAGCGGCCCACAGGCGAAGATGAGCCGGTTCCCCGGTCCCAGGGGATCAGTGTCGGGAGGCACCTCTTTCAGCAGATAGTAGGCCACGAATCCCGCGCCGCCCAGGTAGCGGCGGTAGAAAACGTCGTCGGGCGTCTCGACGGTGATTTGCCCGTCGGTCAGGTTGACGCGCAAGATGCGGCGATGGTATCCAAAAGACATTTTACTCTCCTCTCCTTCTTGCCCTCACACGAGAGACCAGCGAGCGGATCGAAAGACACAACCCGCTTGGCTTCGATACGTCGCTCCGCTCCTACTCAGCCGGCGCTAGTTCTTGCTCTACCTTGACAGGGCTTTCCTCTGCAGCTCAACTAGCTCACGGATGCCTCTCTCCGCCAAATCCAGCAGCTCGTGCATGACTTCACGGGCGAAAGGCTGGCCCTCAGCAGTGCCCTGCACCTCCACGTATTCCCCTCTGGCCGTCATGACCACGTTGAAGTCCACTTCGGCCACGGAGTCTTCCTCGTAGCAGGGATCAAGCATTGCCTGGCCGTTCACCACCCCGACGCTGACAGCGGCCACGGGCGTTCTCAGGACATCCGGGGGAAGCAGGCCGCCACGGATGAGCTTATTCAGAGCGATGGCCAGGGCCACGTAGCCGCCAGTGACCGAAGCCGCGCGGGTGCCTCCGTCGGCCTGGATGACGTCGCAATCCACGGTCAGGGTACGCCAGCCCAGCTTCTCCAGGTTGACGGCGGCTCGCAAGCTCCGGCCAATGAAACGGCAGATCTCCTGGGTGCGTCCCCTGAGCCCCCTGGTCTCGCGGGGAGTGCGGGTGTGGGTGGAGCGGGGCAACAGGGCGTATTCAGCCGTGACCCAACCCTGGTTGCTACTCTGGAGCCAGTGTGGCACCCTTTCCTCCACGGTCACGTTGCAGATGACGCGCGTGGCGCCCACCTCGATCAAGACTGAGCCTTCAGCGTATTGCACGTAGTCCGGCGTGATGATCACCGGCCTGAGTTGGTCGTTGTTCCGTCCGT
>JACNHM010000477.1 GCA_014383605.1 Chloroflexota bacterium | reverse complement strand
CGGTAGACGACGTCGTAGATGGAATAGCGTTGATCGCAGCCGCGAATGCATTGGAGCCAGCAGTTGTAGCTCATAATCTGTTCCCGATACGATGTCATTGCGAGCGCTTTTTGCGAAGCAATCCCCACCTTTGTTCAGCAAGGAGATTGCTTCGTCGCAAAAAAACGCTCCTCGCAATGACACCGATGGGGGAACTTATTTCTTTACAGACCCTAACGATGGGTGATCACCCTCAATGATAAGGGAAAAGGGCCATTTTGTCAAAAAGGCCAGGCCCAACCACCCCCTCCTGGCGTTTCGATGACCACCTGGTCGCCGGGGCTGACCTGCATCGTAACCTTTGCGCCCACCATGGTCTCGACCCCGCCTCGGATCAGCCGATTGATCCCGACCTGTCCAGGCCCACCACCCTGCAACCCGTAGGGGCCATAGGCTCGTCGCTCGCTATTGATGGTCACGGTTGCCGGCGACAGGAACTCGAAGGCGCGGCGGATGCCATCGCCGCCTCGATACCGCCCCTCCCCGCCGGAACCCTCTCTGAGCGAATACTCCAACACCCGCACAGGCAGACCGTATTCCAGCGCCTCGACCGGCGTGTTGCGCGTGTTGGTCATGTGGCTGTGCCGCCCGCTGAGTCCATCGCCAGCAGGCCCGCCGCCGTGCCCCCCGCCAATGGTCTCGTAGAAAACGAAGGGCTGGCCGTTGGCGACGCCGCCGAAGGTGAAGTTATTCATCGTCCCCTGGCTGGCCGCCGGGATGCGCCCCGGCAACGCCTGCGCCAGTGCGCCCAGCACCACATCCACGATGCGCTGGCTGGTCTCCATGTTGCCGACGGCTACCGCCGCCGGAAAGTCGGGATTGAGCAAGCTGTGCGGGGGCACAACGACGGTCACGGGCTGGAAGCAGCCGTGGTTGACCGGCACGTCCTCCCGCGCCAGCAAACGGACGCAATACCAGGTGGCCGAACGGACCACCGACTCGACGGCGTTCAGGTTGCCCGCCACCTGCGGAGCACTGCCGCTGAAGTCAACCGTCATCTGCGAGCCGGAAACGGTGATCTTCACACAAAGGGGGATACGAACCTCGCGCTGCCCGTCTCCTTCCAGCGCGTCCTCGAAGCGGTAGACGCCATCCGGGATGTCCGCAATAGCCGCCTCGGTCATGCGGCGGGAGTAGTTCATCAGCGCCTCGGCGTGTTCCTGCACGCGGTGCTCGCCGTGGGTCGCCGCCAGCGCCAGCAGGCGTCGCTCGCCCACGCGCTGCGCCGCCAACTGCGCCTCCAGATCGCCCAATCGCTCGGCCGGCGCGCGGCTATTGGCCGTGATGAGGGCCAACACTCCTTCGTTGCGCTGCCCGGCCTCCACCAGCCTGACCGGCGGGATGATGACGCCCTCCTGGTAAAGCTCCGTGCTCAGCGGCAGCGACCCCGGCGACATCCCGCCCACGTCGGCGTGATGGGCGCGACTGGCGACGAAGAAGCGAATGGCGTCCCCGACGAACACCGGCGAGACCATGGTCACGTCGGGCAGGTGAGTGCCGCCGCGATAGGGATCGTTCAACACGATGACGTCCCCCGGCTGGAAGGCGTCGAAGGCCCGCAGGGCGTAGGCCACTGACGCAGGCATGCTGCCCAGATGAACCGGGATGTGCGCCGCCTGGGCGACCATCCTCGCCTCCCGGTCGAACACGGCGCAACTGAAGTCCAGCCGCTCCTTGATGTTGGCGCTGAAGCTGGCGCGCTGCAAGGTCACGCCCATCTCCTCCGCGACTGAGGCGAACAGGCTCTTGAACACCGCCAGGCTGATGGCATCCACTGTCATGGTACATTCTCCAAAACGGCTCAACACGGATTTGTGGGGTAAGCCGCCAGATCAGCCACGAATGAATTCGCGGCCTGGTATCAGAAACACGTTAAAACGTGTTCAAAGTCAGCGGTGTAACCTGTTTTAACAGGTTTTCTGTACTAGCTGTTGAATTCATTCAACAGTCTGCCCCACGAATCCGCGAAGAGCCTCCAAAACGTATCTTCTCAATATTTGGGGGGGAAAGGCTGATTGGCTGACATTTTTAACATAGGACACGGATTCACACAGATAAACACAGATTCTTCTCTTTTTTACTACAAATCTGTGTGAATCTGTGAAAATCTGTGTCCCAATTATTGTGTGTCGGTTGAAATGTTAAATTTGTCAGTCAGCCAGGGGGAAAGGGGTGCATGTGGGCATAGCGAGCATCCGCCGGTTGAGTAGACCTTCAGGTCGTATCGAAACCCAGGATGCGAGCGGGGCTACCGACAACCCGCTTGGCCTCGATACGTCTTGGTTTCGACAAGCTCAACCCAAGTCGCTCCTACTCGGTCGGCGCTGGATTTGTCCTCCCCCGGCTTTTTGAGAAGATACTCCAAAACCATGTTGCGGTAGCCGTCCACGCGCGCCGACCATCCCGGCGCGATGAAGACCGTGCTGTCCATCTGGAAAACCAGCGCCGGCCCGGCGAAAGTCGCGCCCGGCCGCAGTCGCTCCCGCTCGTAGAGGGCGATGGGCTGCTCCTCTGCTCGGTCGCTGCACACCGCTGCCCTGTGCCCCAGGAAGGCGTCCGTGCCGTCATCCTCCACCAGCGGCTCAGGGACGATCTCTGGCTTCTCGACCAGACCCACCGCCTGCAGGCGCAGGTTGACCACCTCGACCGTCCACTGCGGCATGGCGTGACCGTACCTGTGAATGTGGGCGGCGTGGAAAGCGGCCAGGATGTCCTTCTCGAACGGGATCGTCAATTCATAAGACTGTCCCTGGTAGCGCGCATCCACCAGGCCGTTGAAGATCATGGCCTCCTCGGCGATCCCTTCCTGCCTCAGCTCGGCGCGGGCATGGGCCATCATCTCGTCCAGTTGGGCCTGCAGGATGGCGGGCGTCTCTGCAATGACCGCGCCCAGCACAGAGCGGCTGGTCTCCAGCACGACGTCGGCCATCAGCAGGCCAAAGGCGCACAACACCCCTGGGTAGCGAGGCACGAGCAGGCGCGGAATCTCCAACTGCTCCGCCACCTCGCAGGCATGCAGCGGCCCGGCCCCGCCGAAGGCCACCAGGGTGAAATGGCGGGGATCATGGCCGCGCGCCACCGACGCCCGCCGCATGGCCCGATCAATGTTGACGTTGGCCAGGCCGATGACGCCCAACGCCGCCGCCTCCGTGCTGAGGTTCATGTCCTGGGCCAACCTGTCCAGCGCAGCCCGCGCCGGCCCCAGGTGTAGCTCCATCGTCCCGCCGAGGAAGTGGTGCGGGTCCAGGCGTCCCAGCACCGCGTTGGCATCGGTGACCGTCACTTGCTGTCCGCCAAGACCATAGGCAATCGGGCCTGGGGCGGCCCCCGCGCTTTCCGGCCCCACGCGTAGCGCGCCGCCCGCATCCAGTCGAGCGATGGAGCCACCGCCCGCGCCGATGGTCTCAATGTCGAGCATGCGGGTGCGCAGCGGCAAACCGTCAATGGAAGACTCAGCGCGACGGATCAACCCGCCGGGGCACAGAGCCACGTCGGTGGACGTGCCCCCTATGTCCAGCGTGATGACGTGGTCGTAACCCGCCTGTTGCGCCAGGTGGAAACCGCCGATGACGCCGGCCGCCGGCCCGCTCAACGCGGTGTGGATGGCCTGCCGCCGAGCGCGCCGCGCGCTCATCACTCCGCCGTCGGACTTCATGATCCGTAGCGAGCACGTGTCTGGCAGTTCCTCCTCCAGCCTGCGCAGGTAGCCACTCACCACAGGGCGGACGTAGGCCTCCAGTGCCAGCGTGCTGGCGCGCTCATATTCGCGGAACTCAGGCAGCACTTCGCAGGAGAGCGCGATCTGCCAGTCCTGCAACAGGCCGCGCTCTAGGATCCGCGCCCGCACAGCCTGCTCGTGGGTCGGGTTGACGAAGCTGTACAGGAAACAGACCGCCACGGCCTGGATCCCCTGGCGCTCGATGTCGTCCAGGACCGCATCGAGCGCGGCCACGTCCAGCGGCATCAGCACTGCGCCGGTGTGATCCAGTCGCTCAGGCGCCTCGTAGCACCAGCGTCGCGGGATGAGTGGCGGAGGCAGTTGCGGTTGCAGCGCGTAGAGGGCTGGACGGTTCTGTCGCCCAATGGCCAGGATATCGCGGAAGCCGTGGGTGGTGATGAGAGCGGTGGGCACGCCCTTGCGCTCCAGGATGGCGTTGGTGGCCACGGTCGAGCCGTGCGATACCCGCGTGATGCTTGAGAGACCCTGGGGACTCAGGGTTGACAGGCCGGCCAGCATCGCCTGAGCCGGGTCATGGGGGGTGCTGAGAACCTTGTGGATCCGCAGGCCGCCGTCCACGCTCAACACGAAGTCGGTGAACGTGCCACCGATGTCTACTCCAACTGAGAGAGAATTCATTAGATTTTGCTCATCTCTGGCCGCACCACGCT
>JACNHM010000639.1 GCA_014383605.1 Chloroflexota bacterium | reverse complement strand
CGGCTTCGAAATCTCCGTACTTTTTCACAAGCTTGTCTACCTCTAGGATGTTAGGCATTGATGTCCTCCTTTCTCTGTGTGCTATTCTGACCACTTGCGTTTCCTACTCTCCTTTGGCAGTGACGAGCAGCGCCAGGCCCACGATTGCCAGGACAATCGCCGGGACAATGGGGACATTGGCGTCACCCACCATGAAAATCATCTTATCCGCAGGCAATACAAAGGTCAGCACTGCGAGCAGCACCGCCAAGGCCAAACAGATGATCCCTCCAATTAGTCGCGACTTGTTCATTTTCGCCTCCTCGTCATAGTCTTGCCGCTGTTCTGCGCGGGTGTCACTGTTGCTGGCGGCTGCCTTCGCTACAAAGTGGCGTCCTCGCCATGCCTCGAATTCTTGCTTTTAGTATAGCAGCAAAATGGGATCATGTCATCACCCGCTAGGGGTGATTCGAGGGTGATTTGGGTGGGTGAGTGAGGAGAATGGAAAATGGAGGATGGAAATTGGAGATTAGAGATCGGATGGGGAGATCAGACGGCACGTTATGGCAAAAGGTTCAGTTCTTTCGCCTTGGCGACTGCCTGTCGCCGACTATGCACACCCAGTTTGCCGTAGATGTTTTTGAGGTGGGTCTTGATGGTGTTGACGGAGACGCACAACGCCTGGGCGATCTCCTGGTTGGTCTGGCCTTCCACGAGCAACGGCAGGACTTCCAGTTCGCGCTCGCTCAGTGGCTCGATCAAGGGTTGAGCGGGGAGGCGGGGGGTTGGGGGAACAGAGAGGATTGGCGCCTCTGCGCCGAATGCAGCAAGCAGTTTGGCGACGTAGTCCGGGGCGATGCCCTGCGACGCGGCCTCCCGCAGCAACGCAGCCATCGGCTCGCCTTTGTCCACGAAGGTGCGGACGAAGCCTTCCGGTTGGGCCAGCGCCAGGGCGTCGGCCAGGAAGGCGAGGGCGGCGGTGGGCGTGGGCGCAGCCAGAGCCTGCAGCGCGCGCACCTCGACCACGCCAAACTGCCAGCCCGCACGAACGGCGGTTTCGTACAACGCTTCCAATTGCTCGGCCGCGGCCGCCTTTTCGTTCTGGGCTAGGAGCAGGCGGGCTGGCGTGAGGCCGAGAAGCGGGTAGAAGGGGGAGGCGTCGGCATCCTGTGTAACTTGTTCCGCCCAGCGGATGGCTGTGGCCAGGTCATCCTGTGCCAGGGCGATCTGGACGTGGCAGGCGGCGTTGCGGGCGCGCATGAGCGGGGGAACGTCGTGGTCACGAGCCAACTGGCGGGCTTTTTGGAGCGCGTCCAGCGCGGCGGATGCGTCGCCCTGGGCCTGCTTGAGGTATGCCAGCTTGTAATAGCCGCCACTTTGAACCTCCAGGTTGCCGCTGCGTTGGCTCAGCGCAATCCCTCGCTGCAGGTGGTCGGCGGCGGCTTCCAGGTCGTTCCACTCGTAGAGCAGAGCGCTCAGCTCATTGTGGGCAAGAGCCGTGGCGGGTGACTGTCCCCCTGACCGTATCGCCTGCCGGAGCAATTCCGTCGCCTGGTGCAGCCGGCCTTGCGCTGCCTGGACTACGCCCAAAAAACCAAGGGCTGTCAGTCTGGCATAGTGATTCCCCGACTGCTGAGCGGCGTGATCGGCCTCTGTCAGCGCTTGCTCCGCTTCCGTCAGGTGGCCGCTGCTCCAGTGAGCGATCCCAGGTTCACAGCCACAATACTGCGGGCCGACAAATCGTCTTGTGGTAAGAGCGAAAGCGCCCGCTGCGATAGCTCTATCGTGCGGGAATCATCGCCCCGGATTCGCGCGATGAAAGCCTGCGCGGAGACAATATCACCGAGAAGGGCCGCGTCATCCTGGGCAGCCCCTTCAGCCTGTCCCAGGTAGGATTCAGCCGCGTCGAGCTGGCCCGTCAGGATCAGCGCCCAGCCGTAAGTGAGACAGAGTTGCGGACGAACCCGCACCACCTCGGCCGGCAGTGCCTGCAGCCAGCCGAGCAGGGTAACCAACTCGCCGCGCTTCAGCATCGTTTCGCTGACGTCGAGGATGAGCGTTGCCGCCCGCTCCCAGTCGGAACCGGCCAGAGCGTGATGCACCGCGCCAGCGGCAAAGCCTTCAGCCTCGTACCACTGGCTGGCCCGCGTGTGTAGATGGGGCACAAGGTCCTGAGGTCCTGCAATCTGTAGCCGATGGCGAAGCAAGTCGGCAAAGAGACGGTGATAGCGGTACCATTGCCGCGACTCGTCGAGAGGGACGATGAACAGGTTGGCTCGCTCCAGGGCCAGCAGCACATCGTGGCTGTCCTCCCGTTCGGCGATGGCATCGCACAGGGGAGCGGTGAAACGCTCCAGGATAGACGTCTTCAGCAGAAAATCCTGTACATCGGCGGACTGTTGCTGGAACACCTCTTCCATCAGGTAGTCCAGGATGTAACGATGGCTGCCGGTGAAGGCGGCAATGAAGCCGGGGATGTCCTTTCGTCCTCGCATCGAGAGGGCCGCCATTTGCAACCCCGCGATCCAGCCCTCGGTGCGGGCTTCCAGCGCCGCCACGTCCTCAGCCGAGAGCCCCAGGCCCATCACCTGGTTTAGGAAAGTAGCGGCTTCGTCGAGTGTGAAACGCAAGTCAGTCTCGCGCAACTCGGTCAACTGGCCCCGGCCGCGCAGGCGAGCCAGGGGCAGAGGGGGATCGGCCCGACCGGCGATGACCAGGTGTATCTGCGGCGGTAAATGATCGAGCAGAAAAGCGAGGGCGCTGTGGATGGGTTGGGCTTGAATCAGGTGGTAGTCGTCGAGGACGAGGGCAAACGGGTCTGGAAGGGTTGCGATTTCGTTGATCAAGGTCGTTAGGATGGCTTCGATGGGGGGCGGCTGAGGGGACTGGAACACCGCCAGGGCGCCTTCGCCAACGTCTGCTTGCACTGTCTGCAGGGCGGCGATGAAGTAGGCCCAAAAGCGGGCCGGATCACTGTCGTCTCTGTCCAGTGAAACCCAGGCAACAGAGAACTCACTTTGCTGGGTCCACTCGCTCAGCAGTGTGGTCTTGCCGAAGCCAGCCGGGGCGGAGACGAGGGTGAGCTTGCGGTGAAGTCCCGCGTTCAACCGTTCGATCAAGCGCGGGCGCGGCACCAGCTCTGGCCGGACAGGGGGAACATAGAGTTTTGTGCTCAGGAGAGGGCTAATCATCTCATCCTCTCTGGCAGCACTTTGCGGCCAACCTCACTCGTGAATCGGAAGTCACAGTTGGGACATCTGTTACAACCCAAGTTTGACACATGGGCATCAGATCGAAATTGACTTCGCAAGTGGGGTGATTTTACGATGGTTATGTCATTTCAAGATACAGACGAATGCCTCGCTGATGTCATCTTGATTGTCGGCGCTTCCATGGCTGAACCATTCTGGGGCCGATCAGACCAGCGCCAGGGTCATCTGGTCACCCTTTTCCGCGTCCAGGCGCACTGCGACCCAGGCTGCCCCTGTGGGCTTGGGCAGGGACACTCCAATGCGTTCCAGCAAGCGCCGTATGTCTTCCGTCAGCCCGGTCAGCGAGACTTCTGGGATGACCAACGCGCCCAAATAAACGTGACTGACGACACGTTTCACCCGCTGCAGCAGATGCCGCAGGGTCTCTATCCCACCGTTCAGGCCGATCTGACGGGCCAGGTGCCGAAGTACGGCCATGACCAAACAAGCCAATACGCTCAGAAAGATATGTGCTGCCACCCGTTGGTCGTTCCAGTGGCGAATGGGACGTACCGGCACGATTTGCTTGAGCGTTTGGATGACCTTTTCGGCTTCGTCGTGCTGCCGATAGGTCGTCAGACACTTCTCCGAGTTCCACGCCACTTCGGTGGTCTGCAAGACGAACTTACCATCCAGCAGAGCGCGTTCGGCCAGCACATCCTCTCGTGGTTCGAGAATGATCTGCCGCTCGCGAGGATCGAACTTGACGACGAACAGGGCATGTACCTTGTGCTTCTTCAGCTTCTTCTTGGCCCGCCGACGGATGACCGAGACCTTCTTGAGTTGACCAACATCTACTTGCGCCTGTACCTCGGCCACGGCGGCCTTGGCGCGAGCGATGCGCTGCTCCCGCCGCTGCTGCTCTTGCTTGGCCTGGGCAGAGTTGAAGTAGATGTGATTCATGACCGGCACATCTTGACCCTTGACGCGAACCGTGCCTGCTCGCCGCACGACCTTCAGGGGCTCCTTGTCATCCAGCAAGGGGACCTCTTCGGTGAACTCGTCGTTGGGAATGGACAAGACCAGAGTACGGATGGCCCCGTCGATCTTCATGCCGGCGACGTACCCTTGTCCGTTGCCGATGATGCGCACTCGATTGCGCAACAGCGACATCCCACGGTCCAGCACCAGTACAGTGCGTTCCTCCGGATGGTGTGCCGCCCACTCATCGCTGACTTGGTCAATCACGCGGTTGTCAGGCACGTTCC
>JACNHM010000170.1 GCA_014383605.1 Chloroflexota bacterium | reverse complement strand
GGACTGCCAAGTCCACCGCCTTTCTGCCGGACTTGGCAGTCCGGCAAGAGCAAACCTGGATCCACTGAGATTTGCTGATTGGAGTGAGTTATGATCGCCATCGTGGACTACGGCATGGGCAACCTGCGCAGCGTGGAGAAGGCCGTGGAACGCGTAGGGGGCCAGGCGGTGATCACCGCTGAGCCGGAGATGCTGCAAGCAGCGCAAGGGATGATCCTGCCCGGGGTGGGAGCCTTCGGCGACGCCATGCAGAACCTGCGGGCACGCCGCCTGGTTAAGCCGCTGCTGCGCCAGATCACAGCGGGCAAACCCTTCTTAGGTATCTGCCTGGGCATGCAACTCCTATTCGAGGAAAGCGAAGAAATGGGACACCACCAGGGGCTGGGCCTCCTCCGTGGCCAAGTGGTCCGCCTCCCTTCTGCTCCCTTGCGCCCCTGCTCCCCCGCACCCCTGCCCCCCTGCTCCCCTGCTCCCTTGAGGGTGCCGCACACCGGCTGGAATCAGCTACACATCCGGCAAGAGAGCCCGCTGCTGACCGGGGTAACAGACGGCAGCTATGCTTACTTCGTCCACTCCTACTACGTAGCCCCTGCTGACGAAGCCATCGTGCTGGCCACCACCGACTACGGGAGAGACTACGCCTCGGTCGTGGCCCGCGGGAACCTCTTCGGCGTGCAGTTCCATCCGGAAAAGAGCCAGGAAGTGGGCTTGAGGATGCTGCGGAACTTCGTAGCGATGGTGGGACAGAGAGTGCCAAGATGATCGTGTATCCGGCGATTGATCTGCGCGGGGGACGCGTGGTGCGGCTGCGGCAGGGGCAAGCCGAAGCAGAGACCATCTACAGCCATGACCCCGCCGCCATAGCCCGCCTGTGGGTCGCCCAAGGCGCCCAATGGTTACACGTCGTCAACCTGGACGGCGCCTTTGGCACATCACGCATCACGGATCACGCATCACGGATCACGCACCACGCACCACGAACGCCAATCAACCTGCAGCGCCTGGCCGAGATCCATATTGCGGTACCAGACACACCGATCCAATTCGGCGGCGGGCTGCGAACGCTGGCCGACGTCGCGACGGCGCTGGAGCTGGGCGCGGCGCGCATCATCCTGGGCACGGTCGCCGTGCGCGAGCCGGAGCTGGTGACCGCGGCCGTGCGCCGCTTCGGCGCGGCGCGGGTGGCCGTGGCCATTGACGCCCGGCAGGGGCGGGTGGCCACCCACGGCTGGCAGGAGACGTCGGAGGTGACGGCGCTGGCGCTGGGACAGGCCATGCGCGAGCGAGGCGTGCGCTACGCGGTCTACACCGACATCCTGCGCGACGGCATGCTCAGCGGTGTGAATGTGCAGAGCACCGCCGCCCTGGCCCGAGCCACAGGGCTGCGCGTCATCGCCTCGGGCGGCGTGGCCACGCCGGACGATGTGCGCCGCCTGCGCGCAGAGGAGGCAGCCGGCATCGCCGGCGTGATCATCGGCCAGGCGCTGTACAGCGGCGCGCTGTCGCTGGCGGAGGCCCTCCGCGCCGCCCAGGAATAGAGCCAGATGTACAACCTGCTGAAACTTGCCTTCGTTTTCACCGTCATCGTCCTCCTGCTCAGCCGGCGCTGGAACCTGGGCTACGTGCTGCTGCTGGGTTCCGCCTTGCTGGGGCTGCTGTACGGGCTCCCCGTCCTGGAGATCCTGGAACAGGCCAAAATCGCGGTCCTCGACCTCAGCACCCTGCGGCTGGTCGCCGCCGTGCTGCTCATCACCACCCTGGGCGAGCTGCTGCGAGAGACGGAAAGCATGCAACAGATGGTCCATTCGCTCCAGGAACTCATCAGCGACCCCCGGCTGGTGCTGGCCATCGTCCCCGCGCTCATCGGCCTGCTGCCCATGCCCGGCGGGGCGATGCTCTCGGCCCCGATGGTCCAGGAGCTGGGCAGCCAACAGGGGCTCAGCGCCGAGCACAAGACCTTTCTCAACTACTGGTTTCGCCACGTCTGGGAGTACGTCTTCCCGCTCTATCCGGCGTTGATCCTGATGTCAGGGATGCTGGAGATTCCCCTTTCCCGCTTGGCGCTGGCTCAGGCCCCCCTCACTGTGGGAGCCATCGCCGGCGGCGTGCTGGTGGGATTGCGTGGCATCCACCCGTCGCCAAACGGACCAGGCGACGAGAGCCCGCGACGCCGGCAAAGCCTGCGGACGCTGGCGCTGAGCATCTGGCCCATCGTGCTGGTGATCGTGCTCAGCCTCGTGTTCAAACTGGAGTTGGCGCTGAGCCTGATGATCGCCATCGTCCTGACAGCCATCGTGCACCGGATGAAGCCGCGCCTTCTGGGCCAGGTGCTGCGCCGCAGCCTGTCCCCGCGCACCGCCTTGCTCGTAGTCAGCATCATGATCTTCAAACAGGTCGTGCTGGCCAGCGGCGCGGCCGACGAGCTTTCCGCGGCCTTCATCTCCTGGGGGATCGCGCCGGTGGTGATCACGGTCGCCGTGCCCCTCGTCTTGGGCCTGTTGACCGGTCTGACCATGCCCATGGTGGGCATCGGCTACCCCTTGCTGCTCCCTCTCATCTCCGGCAGCGAGGTGTACCTCAACCACGCCGTGCTGGCCTTCGGCGCTGGCTTCATCGGCGTGCTCCTTTCGCCGCTGCATCTCTGCCTGGCGCTGACGCGGGACTACTTCCAGGCCGATTGGCTGCCGGTGTATCGCCGCTTGCTGCCTTCAGCAGCCATCGTGGGCCTGGCCGCAGCAGTGGCCTGGCTCGTCGCATAGGAATCACAAAGGACAGACAATGCTAGCCAAACGCATCATCCCTTGCCTGGACGTGAAAGATGGGCGAGTGGTCAAAGGCATTCGCTTCCTCGAACTGCGGGATGCCGGCGATCCGGTGGAGCAGGCCATGGTCTACGACACCGAGGGCGCCGACGAACTGGTCTTCCTGGACATCACCGCTTCCCACGAGCGGCGGGACATCGTGCGCCACATGGTGCGCCGCGTGGCCGACACCGTCTTCATCCCCTTCACCGTCGGCGGCGGGCTGCGCACCGTGGAGGACATCCGCCAGATCCTCATGGCCGGCGCGGACAAAATCTCCATCAACAGCGCCGCCGTGCGGCGACCGGAACTGATCACCGAAGGAGCAAAGCGGTTCGGCAGCCAGTGCATCGTGGTGGCCATTGACGGCAAGAGACTTCCTGGGCACATGGCGTGGGAAGTCTACATTGATGGGGGGCGCATACCGACGGGGCTGGAGGCCGTGGCCTGGGCGCGGGAAGTCGAAACCCGCGGCGCGGGGGAGATTCTGCTGACCAGCATGGACTGCGATGGCACCCAAGACGGCTACGAGCTGGAACTGACGCAAGCCGTGGCCGAAGCGGTCTCCATTCCGGTCATCGCCTCCGGCGGGGCGGGCCGGCTGGAACACTTCCAACAGGTGCTGACGACAGGCAAAGCCAGCGCCGCCCTGGCCGCCTCGCTGTTCCACTACCGGAAGCTGAGCATCGCCGCGGTCAAGGCCTACCTGGCGGAGCAGGGCGTGCCCGTGCGCCGATGATGAAGGGAAAGGGAGAGGAGAGCATGGAAGCGGAGATCCGGTGGGATGAGCAGGGGCTCGTGCCGGCCATCGTGCAAGATGCTCGCACGGGACGGGTGCTGATGCTGGCCTACGTGAACAGCGCGGCGCTGGCCCGCACGCTGGAAACGGGCGAGGCCTGGTTCTGGAGCCGCAGCCGACAAGAGCTATGGCACAAGGGGGCTGCCTCGGGGAACACGCAGCGGGTGGTCGAAGTGAGCTACGATTGCGACGCCGACACACTGCTCCTGCGGGTGGAGCCCCGCGGCCCGGCCTGCCACACCGGCCACACCAGTTGCTTCTACCGCCGTCTGCCCGGCTCGCCCGGCGAGGAGACCAACGCCGCGCCACTGCTGGACCGCCTGTGGGCCATCATCCAGGACCGCAAGGCCAAGCCGCAAGAAGGCTCCTACACCTGCCGCCTGCTGAACGCCGGCGAGCCGCACATCCTCAAGAAGATCGGCGAAGAGGCCATCGAGGTCATCGTCGCCGCGCAGAGCGAGGGGAACGAGCGGCTGGTCAGTGAGCTGGCCGACCTGACCTATCACGCCTTGGTCCTGCTGGCCGCCCGCGACCTCTCCTGGACCGACGTAGAAGCAGAGTTGACGCGGCGGTTCACCCCGTAGGGGCAACCCTTGCGGTTGCCCAGGGGCAGGGACAAGCCCCATGGGCGCTAACTTTAGCCCTGTAGCCTGTTCGTAGTCAGGCACGGAGCACAGCGGAGTGCCGTCCCGCTTGCGTAAACGCCACTCCGCTATCGCTGCGTGGCTGACTACGAGCGTTAAGTTAGCGCATATGCCCCTGCACCCCTGCTCCCCCGCACCCTCGCTCCCCTGCTCCCCATGGGCGCTAACTTTAGCCCTGTAGCCTGTTCGTAGTCAGGCACGGAGCAC
>JACNHM010000637.1 GCA_014383605.1 Chloroflexota bacterium | reverse complement strand
CAGTCGCACAGTGGTCTGCGCTGTAATGGGAGGTGGCTTGGGCGGGGGAATGGGTAGCTGCGGCCCAGGACCGGGCGGCACCGTCGTCCCTGGCGGCATTGGTGGTATAGGAGCTTCGGTCTCAATCGCTTGGGGCAACACGATGAAAGCACTTCTCAGGTCTACCTTCCCCTCCGACAGGTCCACACCAATCTGCGCCACCTCGGAACTGACCAGATAGGTGACTTTCTCCCTCAACTGGTTGACCTCTGCTTGACCGGTGCGGCCCACGTATCCAAAGATCCCCTCTTGCACACCCTGGGCAATGGCCCGCCGCAACACGGCCTCGCTCTCCACACGGAGGAAATCTAGTGCGCCGTAGAAGGCCCCCACGATCTGGTCTGTGCCAACCGCCATGACAGGCTCTTCCCCTTGCCCCAGCCGCATCAACTCCACAATCTTCTCCGGCGTGACCGTGCGGAAGAGGCGAGGCGGTGGCACCTCGGTCAAGAGCTCCATCAGTCGCTCGTGAATGCCCTGGGATCGCAATGGTCGCCCGGCCAGGGATACCTTTTCAATCTCCAGCGCCTTCTCACCCATCACCGGCAGCCAGACGCTCTGGTACAGGTTGCGAATGGCCGCCTCGAATTTGGTGTTTTCCGTCTGTTCTCGTTCCTTGAGTTGCTGCATCTGGGCTGTGGTCAGGTTGAAGGATTTGCGTTTACTCCGCACGCGCTCAATGGCCTTCAGATAGCGCATCGCCCGGCGCAGGGGCTCGACCTGGTCCCGCTCCGGCACAGCCAGCCCTAGTCCATTCCTGTAGCTGCGGGGACGGTCGCCGTATTGGGTCAGGAGTTCCTGCGCGTGCTTTCCCTGAGCGGCATCCCCCAGCATAGCAAAATCCAGCGGCAGATAGGCCAGTAGGAAGCGCGGTTCCTGGTGAGGGATGGCGTCACTGCGCTTGGGCCAGAGGATGGCCGCCGTACGCCCTGCCAGACGATTGCTAAGTTCCTCCTCGATGGCCGCCTCTATCTCCGGAGGCTTGACGTACGTAGCCTGATCCTCCAGTACCTGGGTGACATTGGGGGTGGTTTTGAAAACGTAGTGCGCACCATCGTAGTGCAGGAAGAGACATTGCTCGCGCAACTCCTTCAGCACGACCTGAGCAGTGAGGCTGTCCAGGTCTGGGCCGATCACAGCCGCCAGTAGTTCGCTTTCGGTGACGCCGGTCGCGATGGGTTCGCCCCCCTCATCACCAGCGCGGAGCAATCCGCCGAAGGAGTAGGCCAGGATGGCCGTGGCGATGCGCGTCGCCGGGCATACACCGCTCAAATTAGGATGCTCACGGGCCAGACGCTCGTCAATGCGCTTCACGCGGGCGTTGGGACCGATGAAATCACGCTGGAGGACGGCCTTGAAGGGTTCCCGCTGTCCCACTTCGGTGAAGAAGGCATGGGCTACGTCTTCGTCCTCAATCGGGATGTCGCCGGGCCCCAACAGAACCCCCGCCCGGCTCTCCCTCTTCAGGGTATGCAGACAGACGGCCAAGAAACGGAGCGCGCCACGGGTGCGCTGGAAGTCGGGCAATGAAGCCCAGCGCTCGGTCATAGTTTCAATGAGGGTGGGGTGGAAAGGATAAGCGGCGGCGATCCGGTCGCGCAATGTCAACCGGTCGTCTTCGGCTGCGCGACGGACGGCCTCGTCTGTAGCGTGGGCGGACCGCATACGGGTGATCTCTGTGGCAAAGGTCTCAGCAGCGGCCTGAGCTGCGCCGGGGTCTGGAGATTCAGCTAGCAAGCGGCGACGGAGCACGGGCAGGATCTCGTCCCCCACCACCGGCTCCCGCTTGGCGTCCACCCGTGAGGTGAGGTGGTCGAGCATACTCAACAGCGCCTCGTGGCCAAAGGCCTCGTGGGCGCTGGCCTGCAAGCTGTAGACTAATACGGCGTGGGACGTGCGAGCGACCTCCACCGACAGCGATTGCAGGAAGTTCTGCGTCAGGCGGCCCAAAGTAGAGTCACCCACCGGTTCGGCCAGAATCCGTTCCAAGTAGTTGAGCACCTCATCCAGCAGGAGCAGTGTTGGCGAGTCTCCCAGCACATCGGCAATCACGTCACCGCCTGGAGGGATGCGATTCTGGTCATGGTAGGCTACCAGATCGTAACACTCCAGTTGCGCGGCGAGCATGCCCCACATCGTCTGCACGTGCTGGCCGTTGATCTTTCGGCCGTGCACGTCGAACTTCTCGCCGTCAAAGACGGCCACGCGCACCGGGCCAGGGTCGGGCAAGCTTGGTCCTTCAGGCAGAGCATCCACAGTCGAGCGATCCTGGGCAGCGTGATAGAGCGCGGCCAGGGTGTGCGACTTGCCGCCACCGAAGGGGGAGCGGAGTTGCAGCACGCGGTCGCCCTTCCCCCCAGCCAGACCATTTAGCACGTCCTCCAGCAAGCGACGCAGGCCGCTGGTCAGGTGGGTAGCGGCGAAGAAGTCACTGGACCGCCGGTAGACGCGGGGAACGTTGCGATCGCCGGCCACCAATGCCCCCAGATCAATGGCGTAGGTGGCCACGGCGGTGTCGCCCGCCTCCACGTCGGCATGCAGGTGGACGACCTGGCTCCAGGGACGAAGTTGGGTGTTGGTCATTTCTCATCACCTCTTTCCGTTTGACCCAGCGCCTGCCGAAGCTCGGCGCAGGCCGCATCCAGGTAGCGCAACTGGCGCTCGATGGTCCCGGCCAGTTGGGGCATCTTGAAAATCTCGTCCAGGTAGAGCAACTCTACCTCGGTCTGGTAGGCTCGACGGAGCAGCGCTTGCACCTGGTCGTGCTCCGGGCTGCGGGAGGAGACCACCAGCAGTTTGCCAGCGATGGGAGCCCCTTCCAGCCAATCCACCAGCAAGAAGAGCCCCTTGCTGATGTCCCCCAAAAACTCAGCCTGGGCAGTGGACAGATCGAACTGGCCAGAGCGGAAGCCGCCCCAGCTCTTGAGTTCGGCCAGGTAACGGTGATCCCCCCGCGCCAGCAGGAAATCGGGTTGCAGTCGCTTGCGCCCCTCCAGGTGGCGGCGGATGGCCTTGCTGTCCAGTTCCAGCCCCAGCCGCTTATGGCCGTCGAACAGGGCATTGACGATTCGCTGGATGTCGGCCCGGCCGACCAGGGCTGGGCGGCGCAGCACGCGGTAGCCATCCACCCGAAAGTATTCCTCCACGATGGGCTCGTAAAAGTTGGCGTAGCCCTGGATCCAGTAACGGAAGGCATGGATTTGGTCAGGAGTGAAATCCATCTACAGCTTCCCTCACACCATCGGTCCCCGATGCGCCTCGATCAGCGTGCGCCAATTGGTGGTGAGTTTGCGCAGCGCCGACGCCTCCGCTCCCCGCGCCGCCACCAACGATCGCCCCCCGCCGTTCTCGTTTCCGGCCAGCGTCTGACCGGCCAGTGTCTGGGCGATCAGCCGCAGTCGCTCGACGTCGGGCCGGGCGTCGTCCAGGTAGGCCGGGATGAGGGCGGGGCGGCGCTCCACCAGCCACAGCACCCGGGGCAGCACGTCAATCAGCGGGGGCATTTCGCCGCCGCGCGGCAGGCCCAGGTCATCATCCTCCCCACGCTCGGTGAAGTCGCGCAGGCGGTACTTGCCCTTGCGCTTCTCGACCAGTGGATTGCTGCCAGAACTCAACCCGCCGGGGCCGTCCAGTTCCACCCGCTGGGGGTAAGCGAAGACGATAGCCTCGCCGCCGTCAATCGTAGCGTGGCGGTAGGCGTAGCGCCACAGGACGTAGAAGCGGGTGATCGGGTCCACACTACCGACCCCGGCCCGGCTGACGCCAAAGAGCTTCTCCAGCAGCGTCTCCAGCACTGCGCCTTCCACCTCGGTCAGGAAGGAGTCGGCGGGGACCGGCTCGCCGTTAGCGTACTCGACACGGGCGAAGCGGGTGAAGGCCCGCAGCCCGGCCCCCACGCAGGCAATAACCAGGTCTGCCCCGGTGACTCCCTGCGCCCACAGCCGCTCCACCCGTTCGCGAACGATGCGCTGGAGTTGAGGCCGCACCTCTCGCTCATAGGAACCGGTCTCGCTCCCCTCCCGCCGCCGGGCGACTAGGAAGATGGACGAGGCCAGCGCAGCAGAGTCCATCGCTCTCATACGAGAAATATTCTCCGTGTCCAACGGCCAGGCTTCAGTGACAGTGAAACCAGCGGAACGCAGGGCGTCAACCAGCGTGGACCAACCCAAAGTGGTTTTGTGGGCATAGACAACCACAAGCGGCGCACCCGGCTTTAGCACTCGACCTGCCTCGGCGAAGACCTGGGCCATCATTTGCTCGTAGAAATCTCTGGCCACCTCCTTGTCCCGGTTATGCCGCCCAGCGTCCATAATCGCTTCTTTTTTCTTGGGCGTTAGGAACGAAGAGAGATGCTCCGGATAAAGGAAGCCAACACTCCGCTTGAGCCAGACATGGAAGAAGTCCGAGAGATCGGAATAGGGCACGTTGTC
>JACNHM010000636.1 GCA_014383605.1 Chloroflexota bacterium | reverse complement strand
TGCGTTCGGCGTTCGGAGTCAGGCACCCGTATGGCGCACGCCGAACGCCGAACACCGAACGCCGAACACCGAACACCGCCGCTGAGCGTGGATGCCATCCACGGCATAGATGTCTGGATTCCCGGCGTTGTCCAGTACCACCAATTGCTGCCGGCCGTCTGGGGAGAAGGCTTCACGCGCTTCCAGCTCCTGATAGCGTGCCTCATCGGTCACCCGCTGGACGCGGCTACCATCGGGATCCATGATGTAGAGGGCCGGTTGGCCATCCCGATCGCTGCGGAGATGATGCGGCCTTTCTGCCAGGGGTCCGCTGTGGCTGTTGGCCTTGGCGTGGCCGTCGGCGGGTGGGGAGTGGCCGTTGGCGTGGGCGTGGGTAGCACAGGAGTGGCCGTCGGCGTGGGCGTGGGCGTGTGGGTTGGCTGCACTGGCGGGACAGGCAAGGCCGCAGGTGTGGACCGCGCCGCAGCTCGTTCCGCCTGTGCGGCGGCTATGGCCTCGGCCACACGCGAGACCAGGTCAGGCCGGATCCATACCGGCTGGTAATCATCGTACTCGTTGTTGCTGATGTTGTGCTGGTCACTGCCGTCGGCGCTCATGACCCAGATCTGTTTGTGGCCGGTGATGCGGTTGGACCAGAAGGCGATCTTGCTGCCGTCGGGTGACCATGTGGGCGACTTGTCCCACTCCCACGAATTATAGGTCAACTGCAGTTCATCACTGCCGTCAGCATGGATGACCCAGATGTCGTCGTTGTTCGTTCTCTCCGAGACGAAAGCGATGCGTTCTCCATCGGGTGACCAAACAGGATCGTAGGCGTGCTTTCCATGGTCAACGAGCACCCGTCTGCGAATCCAATCGGCGGGCAGATCGTCGCGGAAAATGTAGAGGTTTGTCGGATTGTTGGATCCCGATGCCTCGGCGTAGACACGCGCCCTGCCATCAGGAGAGCGCTGTTGGGCCTGGCGCAGCTCCTCGTAGACCACCACGTCCGCACTGTCTAGTTGCGTCACCTGAGAGCCATCGGAGCGCATGACATACAGCCCGGTTTCTTCCTGGCGATCGCTGAGGAAGGCGATCCATCCCGTGTGGTACCATATGGGCGGCGCGGGAGGGACGGGGGACGGCGTTGGAGAGGGCGCGGGTGTGTCCATGGGCGTGGGTGTGCATGTCGCTGTTGGCGTTGGCGTCGCCGTGGCTGTGGGGGTCAGTTCCGGCACCAGGCCACTCATGCGCAGCAACGCTTCACTCACGTCATCTATGGCCAACAGGCCGGCCATTTCGTATTGCTGAAACGCCTTCACCTGTTCCCCCGTCGCCAGGTAAGCGTCTCCCACGGACAGATAGGCCCGATAGAGTTGTTGGGCCAGGGTGCCGCCCAGATAGTCGGCACGGCGGTCGTACACCGATCGCAGGAAGACGATGGCCTTGGCCCACTCCCCGGCCTCAACCTGTTCGAGGCCTTGCAGGTAAACATAGGCCAGTTCCTGCTCCTCTGCGGCCCTGGGCTCTCGTGGCTGCAGGCTGAGGGCCTGCTGGAAAGCCCCCAGAGCCTGGATCACCGTCTGCCGCCCGGCGGGCGGCGCATGCACCAGGGCCTCTCCGGTGGCCAAATAGCTCTCGAATAGATGGTCCTCCACTATCGCCTGTTTGTAGGTGAAGCTCTGCTGACGCAGCGACTCATAGGCGGCGATGGCCTCCGTCCAGCGGCCAGCCGCATAGTGCTCCTCTGCCGCGGCGAAGAGTTGATCCAGACCCCGTGCGCTCTCCAGTTCCGTGAGGCGGCGGGTGACATCCCGATAGCCAGGGGCACGCGCCTGCAGATCGCGCCACCGGGTGATGGCCTGGGCGGTGTCGCCCGCCTCCACAGCCGCAAGTGCGGCCTCGTAATCAACAGCCGATTGCGCCTGTCGCTCGGCTTCCTGCAGGCCAGCCAGCGCCGCCTCGTCGTGAGGTGAGATATCCAGCAGGCGAGAAAAGGTCGTCCGAGCGGCCTCGTAGTCCCCTCGAGCCAGCGCGTCCTGCCCCTGCCTCTGCAACTCGAGTCCTTGCGCCTGGACAGCAGCATGTTCCCGGTTGGGCAGATACCACTGGCGGTATATGGCTATCCCGGCATAGGCCATCCCTACGAACACCAGGATCAGTGCCAGGCGAGGCAGCAAGCGTTTCGGCGAAAAGGGCAAACGGCGCGCCCTGATCCGCTGCCCCCAATCCTGATCCACCGAAGCCCCGAATCTGGTCTGCTCGAGGAGGTTCTCCAGTTCGGGATGGCCGGGATAGCGTTGTGACAAGACCTCCAGTGCTTCAATGGCTTCCTGCCACTGTGCTGCCTGCAGGTGTTGCAGGGCTTCACCGTATTGCCGGTCCTGCATGAAAGGTTTTTCGACTTCTGTCATGTTCAACCTTCCTCACTCTGATAATCGGCGAGTCCGCTAAGTCAATTGCGAGTCCGCTAAGTCAATTGCGAGAAGAAGCCTATGAATAGCGGGACAGCAGGGCCCAGGATGACCGCAAACATGGCCGGCAAGATAAAGACCACCATCGGGAAGAGCATCTTGATCGGGGCTTTGGCCGCCTCTTCCTCCGCTCGTTGGCGACGGCGGGTTCGGGCCTGCTTGGACTGAGTTTGGAGCACGCTGGTGATCCCCACTCCCAGCCGGGTCGCCTGTATCAGCACGGCGACGAAACTGGCCACCTCCGGCACCTCCGTGCGCTCGACCATGTGACGCAGGGCCTCGCTACGACGGACGCCCAAGCGGATCTCGCTGACCACACGACCGAACTGCCGAGTGAGCTCGTTGTCCCATCGTTCCGAGACGTTCATGAGAGCAGATTCGAATCCCAGGCCGGCGTCCACGCAGATGGACAGCATGTCCAGTGCATCGGGCAGGGCGCGGGCGATAGTCTTCTGTCGAGCATGCTTGCGGCGTCGCAGCCAGAAGTTGGGCAGGTAAAGCCCCACCATGGCGGCGACCACAGCGAATAAGAGCGCCGGCAGTCCCGGCATCTGGCGGGCCATCAACAGAGCGAAGGCCCCCACTCCCACAAGCACGGCGCTCAGGAGCTTGACGCCCAAAAAATCCAGGAGGGTCAGGTTGGCCGGATGGCCAGCCAGGAGCAGGTCACGCTGCAGGCGCTCGATGTTGCCTGCTGGCGTCAGCCGTCCGGCTGCGGCCAGCAGACGCCGGAAGAAGGGCTTGAGGACGCGTACGACGAACCTCTCGCCCAACTCCTCCTCATCCAACGTCTGTGGCCCCGGCCTGCTGCCATCTGGTCCCAGCCGTTCGGCGACCAGCGTTTGACTGCGCCGACGCCGATACAGACCGTAGCACAGTGTCGCCACACTGGCGCCCATCATGCTGCTTATGAGGATGTGCATGTTGTTCATTCTCTATCATCCTCCCTGTTATACATCTATATATCCATATGGAGCATCCGTTGCATGAGGAAGTAGCCCATGATCACCATGAGCACTGCGCCGCCGGCGATGAACATGGGCAAACCCGGTTGGAACAACCCCTTCATGTAGTCGGGATTGATCATCATCAACACCGTGCCCAACAGAAACGGCAAACCAGACAGTACCTTGCCGGTCATTCGCTGCTGAGCGGTCATGGTTTGAATCTCCCCCAGGAGTCGCACCCGATCGCGGATGGTCTCGCTGATGGTGTCCAGTGTCTCCGCCAGGTTGCCCCCCACCTCCTGCTGGATGTTGACCGCCGTCACCACCAGTTCCAGATCATCGGACTTGACCCGCTGCACCAGGTGGGCCAGGGCTTCGCTCATGGAAAAGCCCAGGTTCACTTCGCGCCTTACCCGGCCAAACTCGCCGGCCGTCGGCTCTGGCATCTCCTGGGTCACCAGATTGACGGCTTGCAGCAGACCATGGCCAGCGCGCATGGAGCTGACCAGCAAGCTCAGCACATCGGGCAACTGCTCCTGAAAGGCCCGCAGCCGCTTGTTCTGCTGGCGATCCACGTACCAGTTGGGCAGAGACGAAGCCAGAATGGCGACCAGAGCACCGCCTACAACAAGGCGAGAAATGGCCCAGCCGGCCAGGAAGCCGACGAGCGTGACTCCGAGGCGGATGAGCGTGAACTCGGCTACCGTGAGCTTGATATTGGCCCGCGACAGCCTGGCGCGTGTACGGCCTGCGAAGCTGGCCTTGCCCAGCCACCTCTCCAACCTGTCCCTGAGCCGGGGCCGCTGGCCTTCCTCCGCAGTCGCCAGCGGAGTCAGGGCCGTCACCTGGTCAAAGCGCTGGCCCAGTTCCTGGGCCAGCAGCGCGTAGCGATAGATGCCCATGAATAGCGCCGCCACAGCGACGGCAATCAACAAAGCGACCAGTCCAATCATTGGCTTCTCCCTTACCAATCTACCAATCTACCAATTTACCAATCTACCGACTCACCAATGTACCACCTGCAGCAGCGTAACCAGTGCGCCGGTGACCAGAAACGGCGCATAAGGAATGTAC
>JACNHM010000492.1 GCA_014383605.1 Chloroflexota bacterium | reverse complement strand
TAAAACAAATCGCCATGCTCGGCAATACCCGCGCTTGGACAGTCGTTCGGATTCAAATGGCGTGTCCGCAAACGCACGCACCTCGATCCGTGGTGGTTGTCGGACCTCCACCACCGGTGTACCTTCGGCCATTTGCCGGTGCAAGAAGTGCGCGAAGTCCAACACCTGGGCTTGCCTGAACGGCGGCAAAGCGTCCAAGACACGCAGCAACTCTGGTTTGACGTCTGCTACCACCATCCTTGTAACCTCCAGTCGGATATGCGCTTTCAGCAGGTGCTTGCGCCTAATCTTACCTCACCTGGGGGGAAAAAACAAATCAGCCTGCCGCGGTGTTGCCCTGAGCATCCGCCTGGCGCGGATCTCGCACCGTCCAATGCAGGAGCGCCCCGCCGGCCATGCTTGCCACCAGAGCCACGGCGAAGAGCTCTCGGTAGCCCAGGCCGCCGGCGATCCAGCCGCCCAGCATGGGGGCCAGGGTGACGGCGGGCCACAGCAGGGTGTTGGTCAGGCCGATGTAGGTGGGGCGGTCCTCCGGCGAGCAGAACTCGAAGGTGATGCTCATGCTGGAAAGCCAGCCCGAGCTGGCGCAGCCGATCAGGGCGAAGACGGGGAAGAACCAGGCCACGGAGTCGGCCCCCAGGCTCAGGGCCATGGCCAGCGCTGAGAGCACCGTGGCCAGCTCCATCACCAACTTGTGCCCCCGCCGATCGGCCAGGCGGCCCAGCAGGGGGTTGCTGACCGCCTGGCCGGCCAGGAGGGCGGCCGTGAACCATCCCGCCGTCCGGTCGGGAACCTGGAAGCGGTTCACGGCGTAAACGGTGATGAAACCACCAGCCATGCCTCCCAGGATGATCACCGCCCGGCTCAACAGATAGCGGACGAAGTTCTTGTCCCGGCGCAACACGGCCGGCAAGCGCTGCCAGTACTCCCTCTGGGAGATGGCCGGCTCGGCGCTGGGAACGGCCGGTTCCCTGCCCAGGGAAAAGAGCAGCCAGGAGAGGCTCACAGCGGCAAAGGCCACGAGAAAACAGGCGGCGAAGTTGCGGGGGAAGGGATAGCGTTCCAGAATCAGGCCGGAACCATAAGCTCCCACCGTTCCCAGAATGCCGCTCAGCGAGTTGGCCACGCCGAAGAAGATACCTCGGCGCCGCAGCGGGATGAGCTTGGCGATGTAATCCTGCCAGGCCACGCCGGTCAGGCCGCCGCTGAAGCTGTAGATGGTGATGAGAACGAAGAAAACCGTCAGCGAGGCGGTTGTTGAAGTTCGGGGCCGGCCGAGGATGGCCAGGGCCAGGAGCAGGAAAGGCAGCCGCTCGCCGATGCTGACGGCCAGAATGTACGGTTTCTTGCGGGGCCGCCGCCCCACGGCGTTGGCGGTGAAGAGCTGCGGCAGGGTCCAGCCCGTGTTGGCCAGTGCTGGCAGCAGGCCGATGAGCATGGTGGAGGTGGTCAGGCGGCTGACGTAGAGCGGCAGGATGGTCATGAAGGAGGCGAAGCTCAGCCCCAGGGAGTAGGAGGCGAAGTCCAGGACGTTGACGGTGAAGTTCCACCGGTAGTTGCTTTCAATGTCGGTACCATGCTGGTGAATGGTGTTCATCTGTTTCCTTAGGATATCCAATACCTGACATCAGATATTGGCGATCGGGGGATCACTGATCTGACGGGTGTAGTGCTTCTTCGTACGCTGCCAGCACGCGTTCGACCATCACCGGCAGGCTGAATTCCGCTGCGGCGCGGGCGCGGGCGGCGCGGCCCATGGCCTGTCGCCGTTCGCCGTCGGCCAGCAGCTCGTTGATCGCCGCGGCCAGCGCATCTGGGTCTCGCGGCGGTACCACCAGCCCCGTCTCCCCGTGCTGGTTGACGAAGGAGGTGCCGGTGCCCAGCTCCGTGCCCACCACCGGCTTGCCGCTGGCCATGGCCTCCACCTGGGCCAGGCCGAAGGCCTCCGAGCGCATGCAGGCGGGCAACACGAACAGGTCGCAGGCCTGGTAGTAGACGGGCAGCGTTTCTCTGTCCACCTGCCCTGCAAAATGCACTCGCTTCGCCACGCCTTGCTGCTGGGCGATGTTCTCCCATTCGGCGCGCAGGGGGCCGCGGCCCACGATCACCAGGTTCGCCCGGGGAATCTGGGGCAGGGCCTGGATGAGATACTGCAACCCCTTGTAGTACCGCAGTGCGCCCACGCAGAGGAGTAGCGGCTGGCCGTACTCTCTGCGCAGCGCAACGGCCTCCTGCTGGTGATCGGCGAGGAAAGGGCCAAGCGGGATGCCCAGTGGCACCACGCGGCATTTCTCGCGCCAGGGCCGCAGGTAGGGGGAGCTCTCCATGTACTGGGGGCTGGTGGGGATGATGAGGTCGGCGTGGCGCAGCACCCGGCCCAACAGCGGGCGATAGAAGCGCAGGATCGTCTGCTGGCGTACCACGTCGGAGTGATAGGTGATGACCGTCTTGCGCGCCCGGCCCAGCAGCCACTGGCTCAGCTCGCCCACGGGGTAGGGGAAGTGCAGGTGGGCGATGTCGGGCCGCTGGCTTCGCAGCAGCCGCGGGAAGCTCAGGCTGAGCGGCGTGGAGGCCACGTGCGCCAGCCGCGCCGCCCGGATGACCCGCACACCGTTTTCGAAGCATTCGCTCGAGTGGCGGTCGAGGCTGGTGACCAGCACCGTTACCTCGTGGCCGCGCTCGGCCTGCGCTTCGGCCAGCCACTTGATGTGATTCTCGATGCCCCCCAGGACGGGGTGGTAGTCCTTGTAGACGTGAAGGATGTTCATGATGCAAGAAACAAGATGCAAGATGCAAGATGCAAGATGCAAGATCAAGATGCTGGGATGCGAGTGTTGCTCATGCCAGAGCCCACGGCCAGGTTTGCGGACCGTGGGCTCTCCGGCATTTCGGGGGCGCTAAAGGCCCAGCGCGAGCCAATGAAAGGCGATTGACATCTACATAAGACAAACAGAGCGCCCGCCCTTCTTGCTTGTCAACAGGATAGTCCGTCAACTGGGAGGAGGGGGCTGAAGCTGTCCGAGAAAACGGTCCACGTCCTCCCGGAGACGGGAACGGAGCCGCCGCGCCTTGTCTTGTCCAGGTTGATCTGAAGTTGAGCGTACTCTACGGGGATGACGTAGGCGTGGCGGAAGAAGTGGCGGAACGCGCGCAGGCTGTTCAGAAGGCGGTAGCTTTCCTCCGAAAGTAGGGCAGGGCGCACACCGGTGATCTCCTGGGTCATACGGTGCAGAAGCGCGGTGTGCCAACGCGCTGTGTCTGCGATTTGGTTCTCGAAATGAGCTGCCACGATGTTCAAGAGATCCTCGATGGCGTTGTATACGTTGTGGACCTGGTAGGCAGCGCTTTCCAATCTCGCTTCGTCATCTGGCTCCAATCCGGCCGCGCGCTCCTCCAGCTTGGCAAAGATGGTCTCGATGAGAGTCATCTGTGTCTCGATGTCGGAGGTCAGGATGGTGAAGGCGTTTCGGTCCATTCGATTCCCTCCTCTCGAACACGGTGAGCAAAGTGGCACTTATCCAGTTCGACCAGGTCTACTTCCCGCCCCAGGGCCAAGCCAAAAGCGCTCATGGCCGCGAAAAAGGATTCGGGATCCAGGGGTTCGACAGCAATGTCCACGTCGGAGTCTTTCGTGAAGCGGCCAGGGCGGCAGACGGAGCCGAAGACGTAGGCGCGGCGAATGTTGTATTGGGGTCCTAGTTCCCTTAGGAGGCGCAACACGCTGGCCAGCGCCGCCTGTCGCTCTTTCTCGCGGACGGCGCGGCTGCGGGCCAGGGCCTCGTCAAGGAGATACGTGTCGAAAGCCATATTCAACTCCGTTGTCTCTTGCCTTCCCCGCTGTCTTCCCTTGCCCTCTGGCTGGACCATTATACCCTACACCTTGCGCTCTGCCAAAACGTAAACGCCTCGGTAGACCTCCAGGGTGCGGCGGGCGGTTTCGGCCCAGGTGAAGCGCTGCGCCCGTTCCAGGCCCCGCTGCCGCAGGTCGGCTCGCAGGTCGCTGTCGCCCAGTAACCGGCTCAACGCGGCGGCCATGGCCTCGACGTCCGCCGGATCGAAGGTTAGCGCCGCGTCGCCGACGATCTCCGGCAGGCTGGAGGTGTTGGAGCAGGCCACGGGCACGCCGCAGGCCATCGCTTCCAGCACCGGCAGCCCGAAGCCTTCGCACAGCGAGGGGAAGACAAAGGCGGTGGCGCCGCTGTACAGGGCGGGCAGGTCCGCCTCGCCCACCTCCCCCAGAAACCGCACGCCTTCTTCCAGCCCTAGCTCTTTCACTCGCTGCCTGGCCTGGGAGTAGCGTGGATCCTCCCGCCCAGCCAGAACCAGTTGCGATTTGCCATGTGCGATTGGCGATGTGCTCCACGCTTCGACCAGCCGCACCAGGTTCTTATGCGGCTTGTTGATGCCCAAATACAGGACGTAATCGGGCGGCAGGCGGTAACGCTCTCGCACCGCGGCGATGGCCGCCGCTTCCGCCGGGCAGAAGCGGGCACTGGCGGCCAGCGGGACGGCGGTGATGCGCTGCGGGGCGACAGCATGGTAGCGCACGAAGTCGGCCTTGGTGGCTTCGGAGATGGCGATGCAGTGCGCCGCGCTGCGCAGGGCCAGCCGCTTGAGCAGCCGGATGAGCAGCCGGGCGCGCCGGGGGTAGTAGGCCGGGTAGCGAGTGGGAATGGCGTCGTAGATGGTCAGGATGGAGGGCACAGGCAGTCGGTATGGTTTGACATAATATGGCGAATGCAGGATGTCCAGCGCAAGATCAGAAGCCAGAGACGGCAGACGAAGTTGTTTAGCTAAGGAGAAGGTGGGCACGGCCACGCGAACAAGCTCCACATTGCGGTGTTGGGCCAAGGCGGCCAGGTCGTAGCGGCTGTTGGGCAGGGCAGGGTTGTACAGGACGACGAGTGTATCATCCGCCGCCAGGGGGGCAAGCCCGCTGATCAGGCTGTAGGTGTAGCGCCCGATGCCGGGGAAATGGTCTTGGATGTAGCGTCCGTCAATGCCGATACGCACAGCCTATCCTGCCTTTCGTGCCAACACGGCCAGGGAGCTGGTCCACAGTGGCAATCCCAAGCGGGCCAACAGGCGGGTGGCCTCGTTGTACGCCTTCATCGCCAGGTACTTGCGCCGCTGCCGGTAGCGTATGGTGTCCAGATGGGTGACCTCCAGGTGATCGAACTTGCCACCCCGCGCCAGCAGCGCCCGACTGGTGCTGGCGGAGAAGTGGTACATGTGCTGCACCGGCGCGTTGTACGGCCCTCGGCCTGGGCGCAGGGCGGCCAGGACACGTCCCTTGGGCACCTGGAAGGCGGCGTTGCCGGTGTGGAAGCACAGGACGCCGCCGGGCTTGAGCAAGCGCACAGCTTCCGCCAGCAGAGCTTGGGGATCGCTGGCGTGTTCGATCACGTCCCACAGGGTGAGCGCATCGAAGGACTCGCCGGGCAAGGCGAGCTTCTCCAGGAAGTCCTCGTGCACGACGAAGCCGCGCTGGCGGGCGGCGGCGGCCGCGGGACGGTCAATTTCCACGCCGACGACATCGAAGCCCTGTTCCCGCGCTACGGTCAAAAAATCGCCATAGGCGCAGCCCACGTCCAGGAGGGTGGGGCTGCCGCCGCTGGCGCTGCGCAGCAACTGGCGCAGGCGACGACAGCCTGCTTCGTAGATGGTGCGATGCAGTTCCATCGCGCTGCGCCAGGCGCCGCCTCCGACCGAGCCGGTGAGCGCTTGCCGGTTCAACCGCGGGTTGACGTAGACCAGTCCGCAGTGCTGGCAGCGCACCAGGTTGAAGGTGTAGCGCTGGCCGGTCACCGTCTGCCAGTCGTGGGTCAGCAGCGCTGGCTGATCCGCTCCGCACAGGGCGCAGTTGACGTATTGCCACAGCTTGCTGATCGTCTCAGAGTTCACCCTGATCCTCCCAGGTTGAGGAGATGGCTGTACACGGCTTCCACGCTGCGGGCGGTCTGGGCGGCGGTGAAGTGCTCTGCGACGCGGCGGCGGCCCGCGGCACCCATCCGCCGGCAGCGCTGCCGGTCGCTCAGCAGCTCAACCATGGCTGCGGCCAGCGCCTGCTCGTCGCCCGGCTGCACCAGCAGCCCTGTCTCGCCGTGCTGCACGATCTCGGGCACGGCGCCGTCAGCGAAGGCCACCAGCGGGCGGCGGGCGGCCATGCCCTCGATGAGCACGCGGCCAAACGGTTCGGCGTCGGAGCAGTGCACGAGCACGTCCAGCGCCGCCAGCAACGGCGGCAGGTCCTCCCGATGGCCGGTGAAGACGATCCGTTCGGCCAGGCCCAGGTCGGCGGCGAGTTGGCGTAACCGTGTCTCGTACGCTGCGCCGCCGCCGAAGATGGCCCCGCCGACGACCAGGAAGCGAGTCTGGGGCAGTTGCTGCGCCACTCGCGCCGCCGCCCGCAGGAAACGATCCTGCCCTTTCCACGGCTGCAGCCGCCCCACGATGCCCGCCACCGCTGCGTCAGTCGGCAGCCCCAGCTCCGCTCGTGCCGGAGTCCCGTCCAGGTCAGGCGGGTACTCCTCCAGGTCGAGGCCGTTGTACACGACGGCGACTTTGGCCGGGCAGGGGAGCACCGCGGCCACTGCCTGCGAGATGGCGATGACCCGCTTGGCCCGCCGGCACATCAGCCGGGCGTACCAGCGCTCGGCGGGCGGATGGATGTCCCGCACGTGCCAGACCAGCGGCCGACTGGTGAGCGTCGCCGCCAGCGCGGCGTAGAAGCTGGCCCGCATCACGTTGCTGTGCACGATGTCCACCCGCTGGCGGCGGATGACCTTGGTCAGGGCCAGGCTGCCGCGCAGCAGCCGCAGGAGGCCTGACCTCTCTCCCCGCATCTTGGCCATCTCCAGGAGGAAAATGGACACATCCAGTCCGGCGGCGGCCTCGGCCAGCGGGCCGGGGTTACAGGCCAAGAGCGGTTGGAAACGCTCCCGGTCGAGATGCTTGAGCAGCAGCAGCAGGCTGCGCTCGGCGCCGCCCAGCGCCTCGGCGTGATCCACGAACAGCACGCGGGTCATGGCAGTTCACCCTCCAGCGCAGCCTGCAGGAGGGGATAGACCTGCACCATGTCCTGCGGCGGCGGGCCACCCAGCGGCGGGCCGTCGTGGGCGAAGATGCCCCACTGGCTGGGCAGCTCAGGATGGTAGCCATGCATGCCCTTGGGGATGTGACGGGCGAAGGTGCTGGGCTGGAAGCAATAGCCCTCCTCCAGCACCAGGATGACGTCGCCGAAGTCGGGATTGGTCAGCCCGTAGTGTTGTCGCTCCTCGTCCGTCAGCACCTGGCCGTGGGGCAGCGAGTGCAGGACATCGGCCAGCGGCTGGCGCAGCGTTTCGTCGTAGATCCACCCCCGCAGCAGGGTGGCGTCGCTGAAGGTGAGGTAGCGGCGCAGCCCCGGTTGCCCGCAGCGCGCCTCGATGTCCAGCCGGACGCCGCCGCGGACGTTGGCCATGCCGTGGTCGGAGACGACGAAAAGGTGCCCTGCCGGGTAGCGGCGGCGGAACTCCTGTGCCAGCTCGGCCACCCAGCCGTCCAGCCGGGCCAGGTGTGCGTTGTGTTCCGGCCTGTCCACGCCGTGACTGTGGCCGAGGCCATCCAGGTCGGGCAGGGGCACGAAGAGCTGCCGATGCTCGGCCAGCGCCGCCAGCGCCCGGCGGGCGATCGCTTCGTCGCGTGACCCCTTGGGGGCGATGCCCCGGTAGGACAGCACGTGCAGGCCCGGATGTTCGCTGAAAAGCGTGGGCTGGGGGAAGCGAGGCGAGAGGATGTGCTCTCCGGCCACGGCGAACTTGTCCAGGTCACGCAGCGGGATGTTGGGCATGACGTGGTCGGGACGGTAGCCACGGGTCAGCAGTCGTTGCAGGCCGCGGTTCAGCACGTAGGGACGGAAGATGGTGTCCAGCAGCGGCAGCAGCGGGCGGTAGCGGCGGCCCGGCGCTGCCGAGGGGTTGACCATCCACTCGCAGAAGTAGCCCACGTCGTCGGGGTGGAGGCCGGCGAAGAGCTCGGCGTGGATGTTGACGCTGTAGCCGAAGCCAGGGCGCACGGGATGCAGCGTGGGCAACTGGCCCAGGAAGTCCATCGCCGCCGCCTGGTCGTGACGCAGGCTGTCCACGAAGATGATCAGTGTATCAGCCATCCTCCCACTCCATCACCAGGTCGAAGCGCTGCCGGTACTTCGGATCGCCCAGCCGCACCGCCTCCCGCCAGAAATCGCCCCAGGCGCGGCGCAGCGTCAGCCAGCGGTCGGCGAAGTCGCCTTCCAGCAGGGGGAGAGGCGTCACGGCAATGCGGGCCAGCCGCCGGGCCGATTGCGCTAACTGCCTGGCCGCCTCGTCGTCCTGTCCGGCCTGATGGGCGACCAGCGCCTGATGCGCTGCCAGCAGGCCGGCGGTGGCGAGGCCCTTCCTTGGAGCGCACAGCCAGCGGATAGCCGCCAGCGGGCCCTCGTCTTTCGCATAGTCAATTGTCAGTCGCGCCAGGTTGACCCACTCGCCAGGGGAGATGGGCCGTTCGTTGAACAGGCGACGGGAATCAGTGGCCAGCCGTTGGGCCAGGGATTCGTCCGGTGGCAGGTGTTCAGAGGAGAGAGTGTTTCCCCTCCCTTTGAGGGAGGGGTAAGGGGAGGGTGGGATTCTCGTTGTGTCGAACCCACCCTCTCCTGTCCTCCCCCCGCGAGGGGGCGGGGGTTCTTGCTTCTCCCGAAATGCTGTGGTTGTGTTCACCTGATCAAGCAGGAATGCCAAGGCTTCCATCAGGTAGTTGATGCTTTTCGCATAGCGATTTGGCAGTGGTTCGGAGAAACGCAGGCTCTGGCGCTCCTGCAGGCAAGTGCTCAGGAAGGCCGGAAAATCCTCTCCGAAGCGCGGCGTTAGTCCCAGTTGGCCGTAGTGCTCGGCCAGGTACTGCACCCGCTGGCCGTAGGAGGGCAAGAGCACGCCGCAGTGCGGCAGCAGCACCGTGGTCAGATCCAGGGCGTTGCGGCAGAGCACGTAGCCCCAGACCATCTCCTCCAGCGCGGTCAGCGGCCCGCGCAGCAGGCGGCGGGGCGTGTGCAGCAGGATGGCCCACAGCCGCTTGAGGAGGATCTCGTTGCTGTTGCGCAGGTCGAGGTTGGCTGGCGTGACCTCGGGCAGCAGGTGGCGCACGTCCTCGCCGCGCAGCACCTGAGCGTTGGCCTTGAGCTCGTAGGTGAAGATGATGCGCGGCAGCGTGCGCAGCCGTCGCCGCTCACGGAAGATGACGTCCAGGTGAAAGAGCGGGTTGCGCTGGCCGAACCCCCGTTCCAGTTCCGTCAGTTGCGCCGCGATGCGTTGCCGCTCTCGCCCCGGCAGCCTCCGCCCGGTCACCACCAGCAACTCGTAGTCGCTGAACACTTGCAGCTGCCCGGCCACGTCGGCGTAGGCCAGCTCGCCGCGGGCGGCGGAGCCCAGGAGGAGCACGGAAACCAGGCCGGACGCTTCTCCAAGGATGTCTGCGGTTTGACGCAGGTTTTCTTGAATAAGTTGTGGGTATCTAGAAATCATGGGAGGACGCGATAGAGTTCAGTGGTAGGTGGGCCAATGGCGTATTCCAAAGTGAACATCTCCATGTGGTGGCCGATGATCCCAATCATGAGACTCTCCTCTTCAGGACGCACTGTTCCAACGACGATGTAATTCGCTCCACATCTGCCCAAGTAGGTCAGGATGCCAGCAGCGTCTTCAACGGGTGGGTAAGGAACAGTCAAATGGCCTGAGCGAAGATGAAACAGATAGGGTTTGCGTGCCATAACCACTGCATCCTCAGGAAGATGAATAGCGGTCCAATCGGCAACCGTGAAGTAGTTCAGCCACTCAGGTGGGTATGGGTTCTTATCGCGGCGCAGGGTGATGGCGGTATCAGCAGCCAGATTGAGGACCAAGAGGAGCACAGCCAGCACGGGTAACAGCGGCAAGTTTCGCCGTTCGGATCGCGTGAGCAGCGCTTCGGCAACACCCACAGGACCGGCCAAAAAGAATAGCGCTACTGGGATGACTGGAACAATGAACTTTTCGCCTTGCCAAGGCCACACCAGGCAAATGACCATGTAGCCGACGAGATACACGGCCAGGGGGTCAACCTCTCGACGGAGAGATCGCCAGATGCCCCAAAGCAAACTGGCCAGCACAGCCAAGCCCAGCAAGTAGGGCACGAGAGAAAAAGCTGGCACATATTGAGCCGTCAGGGAGAGGAAACGGGTAGGTGCGTAGAGCAATGCCCCAGCCCAGGAATCGATGTAGGTGGGGAGGTTCTTGAGAGCAAGGTGACCCAAGTGGACAGGTTGCGTGATTAGAGCCGTGAAGCCATGTGAGTCCCCGCCAGTGGCAAAGAGATCCCGGAGGTAGTTGTTCTGTCGAATCTCGGCCGGCAGGCCCCAGGAGTAAACCAACCAGGGCGCCAGTGCTACTACGTAGACCGCCACCGTGGCAAGAGCACCTTGCCAGTGCCGCCGCCGGGCCAGGACCACAAGCAGTGCAAGCATAAGGCTCACGCCTATGCTGCGGGTCAGAAACGCCAATGCAGCGCAGAGTGCGGCCAGGGAGAGGGTCACGAGACTCTGGGCAGACCGATCATTTGAGCGTGCGAATAGAGCCAACGTTGCCAGCGAGAAGAGGAGATAGAGGCCTTCTGGTCGCACAGTATTGGCGTAACGAAATAGCCAGGGATTGGTGATGCTCAGCAGAATTAGAACACGTGCACCTGGGACACCAAGGGCTGGCCGCACCAGATAGTACAGTGGCAGCAGAGCGAGCCAAAAGGAAGCGACCGAGGATAGCTTCAGCAGTCGTAGGTTGTTACCATCCAGCAAGGTCAATGGTGCCAGCATAATAGGAAAGGCAGGTGGGGCCTTGGCGAAGGGTAGATTGTCAGGAGTGTTAGCCAGACGATAGCCGTTGCCTTCAGCCAGCGAGCGGGCGAGGATAATGTACAGCGCATTATCGCCACCTGTATCTAGGTACGAGTCCAGGCATAGCGATTGCAACACCAGCAACGTCATCATTACAGTGGGAAAACACCACCGGCTTTTGATCAATTGGTGCACTGAGCTGAGAGCGCCGTCTAACCAGGAGGAGAGGCTACTGTTCGAAGACGGTGCATTGATATGGTGACCGTGTCCCATGGTGATGTGCTCCAGCTAATGGAGTGTGCATCGAATCTTAACACTCCAGTCTCTACCGTTGAGCACGTTTTGGAAGAGCTGATGCAGCGTCTCTTCCATCACGTCCCAACTGTAGCGTTCGATGCAGCGCTGTCGTGCCCGTTGGCCCAGTCCCTTTGCGAATGGCGCGTCGAGCGCCAGATGGCGGATGGCTTCGGCCAGCGCCTGCACATCGCCGGGCGGGACGATCAGCCCACACCCGTCTAGGATCTGCGGCAGGTCGCCCGCGGCGGTGGCTACGATGGGCCGAGCCATGGCCATGGCATCAAACACCTTGGCCGGCACCTGGGCGCGGGCGAAGGGGATGTCCCGCTGCGGCAGCGCCACCAGGTCGGCCGCGGCCAGGTAGCGGGGGATCTCGACGAAGGGCTGCATGCCCAGCATGTGCACTCGCTCCCCGCCCAGCGCCGCCAACCGCTCGGTGTACGGGTTATTGCGATCCACGCCCACGATGACCAAGGTCAGCGGCAGGTCGTCCAGAAGGTGCAAGGCAACGATGAGTTCCTCAAGCCCCTTGTGTGGTCTGGGGGTGCCCAGAAACATCACGATCTTGCGCTCGTCGAGGCCCCATGCCTTTCGCAAGGCCTGACCGGAGTAGCGTGCGGGATCGAGATGATCTGTATCGCGCCCATGCGGCACGTACACGCCGCCGAAGCGCTGCTGCAGCAGGCTGGAAACGGTGGTGACGGCATCGGCCTGGGGGATGAGCCGTTCCATGAGCAGCAGGTACTGGCTGGCGTAGGGATTATGCAGCCGAGCGACGAGGCCGAGCAGTCTGCGCCAGCGGTTCAGCGCATATTCCCCCTCGATGTCCCAATCGTCAATATCCAGCACCAGTGGCATCCCTCGCAGCCGCTTGGCCAGCAACCCCACCCCGAAGCTGGCTGGGCGCGGCTTCACGGCATAGACAACGTCTCCCTCAATCTGGCGCAGGAGTTCCCGCATGGCCAGGAAGAAGCGAGGGAAGTGGCTGCCGCGCACCGATTTGATGTTGAACTCGCCCGTATCGCAGGGCGGCCAGATGCCTTCGCCGAAGATCGGACCCAGGATCTCCACCTCGTAGCGGCGGCCCAGCACTTGGGCCAGGAGGTAAGCCCGTCCCAGCGCGTTGCTGGACAGGTTGGCGCAGAGAATGGAAATCTTGCTCATGGCTGGCCCCGGCTGCCCAACGTTTGAGCTGCGATGCGCGTCATGCAGTACAGCAGGCCCTGGGCCGTCCAGTAAGCTTGCTGGCCTGTGGGCAAGGTCTGGCGGAAGAAGCGCACCTGGCCGCTCAGGTCACCCAGCGCCGTGCGGGCGATGCTCCACAGGGACGGGGGATGGACCGATATCTGCCGCTTCGATCGTCCGATGAGAAGTTGGCGGCGGTAGTACGTGGGCAGCCCTTCGTCGTGGGAGTGGTAGACCCTCGCCTCTGGTTCGTACACGAAGCGATACCCTCGTTGCAGCATCATTCTGGCCCAGGCTCTGTCCTCAGCATAAGCCAGCTCAGGGAAGGGAAACCGCAGCACCAGCTCCCGCTGCGTCGCGGAGGCCACGTTGGAAAAGGGAATCACCGGCTGAGGGTGTCCGTCGTCTTCTTCGGCCCTCTCTTCGGGGCTGAACGTGCGTCGCTGGGCGGGAAAGCGCAGATGCAGCCGGGCGGCTTCCAGCGGCGAAGCCTCGGGCCAGGGGACTTCGCGGCTGTAAACGCCAGCGACCCGCTTGTCTCGGTCGAGATGGACCAGCAGCCGCTCCAGCCAGCTATCGTCCAGAGGGAGGGCATGGGCGGTGAAGGATACGAAGAAGCGCCCGCTGGCCAATCGAGCTCCCTGATTCAACGTCCGTCCGTAGTTGAACTCCTGGGGAGGGATTTCGTGCAAGCGCACAGGAAAACGGCGGCAGATGTCCAACGTGCCATCTGTGGAACCGGAGTCGATGACCACGATCTCGCAGCGGCGCGGCGTATCTTGAGCCAGTAGCGCGGTCAGGCACTTCTCCATCTTGGCCACTTCGTTCTTTGTGCGGATGATGATTGAGACTTCCGGTACGTGACTCATCGCTTCGTCCTGTGCTGTCGAGCCTGTTGCCAGATGCTGCGCGCATAGCTGCCCGCCGGGATGGGCAGTTGCAGCAGTTCCAGAAAGGTGGGGAAGAGATCAATCATGGGCACCGGCTGATGCATTTCCCCAGCAGGAACGTCGTGGACGTTGTTGACGGTGAGGTAGTGGGCCCAGTTGTCCCGTACCTCCGGCAGGTAGCCGTGCATGCCCCGCGCTGGCTTGAGATGCTGGAAGAAGTTGGGAAAGATCAGCGCATGCCCGTCGGCGACGAAGAACAGTTGGCCGAAGCGGTCGTGTTCGAAGTGGATATGCAGCCGCTCGTAGTCTCCTTGGCGCAGAATGCGTCCTCCCTCCAGCGAGGCCAGTGTCTCTTCCGTGATCCGCCGCGCTCTTTCGTGCCCGAACCAGAAACGGGCCTGCGTCGAATCCAGGAAATAGACGAAATCACGCGGCACGCGCAGGCCGGTTTGGCGCAGTGCGGCCTCCACGTTTACCAAGCGCCGGATGGAAACCATGCCGTGATCGCCGAAGATCACACCGTTGACCTGATCAAACATTCGGTCGAGATGGTCATAGACCTCCTCTACCGCGGCGTCCAGTTCCTTCAGCGTTTCCCGGTACTGCCGTGATTCTGGCCCGTAGCGGTGCCCCGCCCAGTCCAGTTCGGCGAAGTGCAGGTAGGCAAAACGATGCTCTGGCCTGATCTGCTGCTGGAAGGCGCGCAGCAGTGGCTGCGTGTGCTGGTCATGCCCTGGGTATCCCAGCCAGAGCCAAGAGAAGCCATGCTGCCGCAGCACGTCGAAGACGGTGGGGCTGGGCAAAGCGTTGGGCTGCCAGGTTAGATGGCGTTCGGAATAGGCGAAGTAGCGCAGGAAGCGAAAGGGGACTTGCCACGGCTGAGCGTAGAGGGCGGAAGCGGAATGACCTCGGCGCCGCTCGTTGCGCCGCGCCAGACTCCGCAGCCCGCGATGGATCAGGCCGCGCAGCTTGGGCACCCGCAGCAGCCCATCAGGCAGGGGCAGATAGCGCGTGAAGCGGTAGGGTGAGCCCTCCGGATCGTACCAGAAGAGATGGCACACATCGCATTCTTGCGGCCACAGGCCGGCGAAAAACGCCGGACGCGTCTGAAAGGCAAACGGCTCCACCGCCGCTCCCCAGACCCCTTTTTGCTGCAAGGACCACAGAAAAGGAGTGTCAGTGGGATTAATGCAGCCGTGCCTCAGAGCGTCCAGCAGGATGGCAAACGTGACTTTGGATGGCGACATCGTAGTATTGTCCCCCTCGGCAAATCCGGAGCGCCGACACCTTGTCGGCGGCTGGGAGCGGCCTCTGCAGGTTCTTCGGACAGGTTCTCAATGCTTGATGATGTACCAATGTTCTACAACTGCCCGGCGTATCTCCTCCCAGGAGGCTTCGGGCGATGGCAACGTGCATCCGCTGTGTTGCAGGTGCTGCCGGGCTGAACGGACAAGTTGGTGTTCAGCGGCAGTGTCGTGTTTAGCTTGTATCAGGTGCAGGGCGGCTAACTCCAGGTGCAAGATCGCACCATAGGTTGGAAAACGGCCCAACAGGCGGCGCACCAGGTCTCGGGCGTAGCCCCGCCAGTTCTGAAGGCTAAGGGGACTGGCGTAGAAACGGCTAAAAGCACGCCAATCGTCGAAGCCACGCCGGTAAAAGCGCGGCAGGAATTCCTGCAGGGTCTCGGCATAGAAGTCCATGCCCTCTTGCCAATAGCTCAGTGCATCGAATGCGGGCACCGGCGCGGGGCGCAGCTTGAAGTCGCAGGCCCGCTGCACCAGCGCAGCCTCCGTCTTGCGCTGCGGATAGACCTCGGCAAACCGCTGCGCCCGCTTTTGGTAAAGATGCTCGTAACGGCCTGCCAGTATCAACAACGCATCGCAGCAAGCCAGGATAGCCTTGCTGGTCTGGTTGGCGAGTTTGAAGACCTCCTCATTTTGCAGAGGGTGATGAAGGAAATCATTCCTGTATGCTTCGAGGATGGACACGAAGCGATTGAAGAGCATCTTCTTGCCCTCGGCCCAAGGGATGTCGCTGGCCTGCCACCGCGGCCAGCGATCCATGACCTGTGGATGGCCGTGGAACAGATACCCGCCGGCAGAACTGTCGTAGTGAAGCTGTGTGAGGGGAAGCCTGGGTATCTCGCTTCCTTCCAGAGCCAGCAGATCGAGCAACCAGATGCCGACCCGCCGGGCCAGGATCTGACGTTGCTGGGCCAGCGCCTGGCGATCAATGCGCCCCTTGTGGATGACAAGGATGTCGTAGTCATTGATGGGGGTGATATTCCCCGTGCCATCCACCAGCACGCTGCCCTCTCCGCGTCCGAATCCGCCAACCAGAATCAGCGCTGTGATGTTGGGAAAGCGCTCCAGCAATGCTTCCCTGATCAGCGTCAGGTCTCGTTCCACCCGCGCATTGATGTGAGGGTCATGATGTACGGTGAAGTGCATAACGTTTGAAGATGGAAAGGATTTCCAGTAAGGCGACATGATCGAGCAGGTAGAGCAAAGCCAGGTAGAGGGCTCCTTGTCCCGCCAGCGCGACGATGTACTGCCCCAGGCTCAGCTCGCCCGGATGCCGGATGAGCAAAGCCATCGTCGCGCTGGTCAGCGCGAAGGCGAGCACAGGCCGGACCAGCAAGGCGCGATAGCTGACAGCAGGCAGAAGGCTCTTCAACTTGGGCACCATGAAGACGAAGCTGAAGGCGATGGTGAGCAACACCGCTACGGCCATACCGTTGAAGTCGTAGTGCAAGAGCAGAGGATAGCCGGCCAGGAGCAGCACGATGGCGTTCAGGACGATGACCCTGAACTGAAACGGGGTCTCGCCTTTGCAGGTCATCACTTGTGTCCAGTGGGCGACGATGCCCCGCATGGTGATCAGCACCATGAACACCTGGAAGGCGAAGGTCGCCGGCAGCCACTTGGGGCCGAAGAAATAACGGATGGTCGGCTCGCCAAGGGTCAAGGCGATGCTGCAAAAGGGCAAGAGCACGAAGGCCGACGTGCGCGTGGCGAGCTTGAAGCCGCGCAACAACTGTGCGTCATCTCTGGCGCGGGAGAAAGCTGGAAAGACCACCGAATTGAGCGCCGTCTGGGCCGCCAGGATGTAGTGAGGGAACTTGAAGGCCAGCCAGTAGTAGCCCAGCTTTTCGTTGCCGGCGATCTTGCCCACCAGGAAATCGTCCACGTTCCAGTAGAAGTAGGCCACGATGGCTGCCCCGGTCAGCGGCAGGCCGAAACGGAGGATCTCGCCGGCGATCTGGCGGTTCCAGCGCAGGCGGGGCCGGTATGCAGCAATGCCCCAGAGAACTGCCCCCTGAATGATGCCCTCGGCCAAGACGCCGCCGACGATGCTCCATAGCCCGGCTCCCAGGAGAGCGAGCGAGATAGCCACCGCAGCGTTGGCGACGATCCCCGCCAAGCCGGGGATGTTCGCGTGCAGGAAATCGAGTTGTCGCTCGAACCATGCTTTGGGAATCAACAACCGCTCAGCGATCAGGGTGAGCGCCAGGACTCGGGCAAAGGGGGTAACCTCCGGTTTGCCCAAGGCGTCCAAGATGATAGGGGCCAGGCTCACGAGCAACAGACTGACCACCAGGCTGAGGGTAAGTTCAATGGTGAAGGCTGTGTCGGTGAAAGCCGTGGCCCGGGCGTGGTCGCTGCGAATGATGGCCTTCTGTCCCTGGACATTGGTGAGAAAAGCGCAGAAGCCGACCACTGTGGTGGCGAAGGTGACGACACCGAAGGCTTCCGGGGCCAGCAGCCGGGTCAGGATCATCTGCGTCGCCAGGTTGGCGATAATCCTGAAACCCGTCACCGAAGATACGATCCCGATGCCGTTCAGTGAACGTCTTAGCAGGCTGTCTTCCTCTGTCATCTCAGCCTTGCATCTTTCTCGAAATCGCCTCTGTGTCCGCGCTCGGTCTCCTCTCCCAGCAGCGCCTGGATGCGGGCCACCACCATGTCCATGGCCACCTCGTTGAAGCCCCCTTCAGGGATGATGACGTCGGCGTAGCGCTTGCTGGACTCCACGAATTCCAGGTGCATGGGCCGCACCGTGCTCAGGTACTGCTTGACCACCGATTCCATCGTGCGCCCCCGCTCGGCGATGTCCCGCTGCAAGCGGCGGATGAAGCGCAGGTCAGCATCGGTGTCCACGTAAATCTTGACGTCCATCAGCTCCCGCAGGTCGCGGACGGCGAAGATGAGGATGCCCTCCACCAGGATCACCGGCTGCGGCTCCACGCGGCGCGTCTGGGCCGTGCGGGTGTGGGTGGTGAAGTCGTAGATGGGCACCTCGGCCACCTGCCAGGCCTGCAGCGCCTGCACGTGCTCGATCAGCAACTCGTTGTCCAGCGTGTCCGGGTGGTCGTAGTTGACCTTGGCCCGCTCGGCCGGCGGCAGGTGGCCCTGGTCAAAGTAGTAAGCATCGTGCTGCAAGAAGGCGATGTGCTGGAAGCCGACCCGGCCGAGGATGGCCTCGGCCACGGTGGTCTTGCCGGAGCCGGTGCCCCCGGCCACGCCGATGGTGATGGGGTTACTCTTCGCGGCCATCGCTCCCCTCCAAGGCTCTTGCCAGTTGCGCCAATTCCTCTGGCACGTCTATGGTTGCCCCCTGCGCCCGCCCTGTCAGTCGCACGGCCACTGCCCGCCGCTCGGGAATCAGCTCCGCCCACACTTGCAGCGCCGGCCAGATCAGTGGCAGGACGGCTGCCAGGAGAATGAACAGCCCGCCCGCCAAGAGCCAGGCCAGGCCCGGTGCCCGTGTCGCCCGCAGCACCCGGTAGCGCTCCGGCGTGAGCTCAAAACGAGCGCCGGTCACTTCCAGCACGCTGTTCCTGCTGAGCGAGGTGGCGAGGATGGGGTCTGAGTTGCCGCCCTGGTAGGCTTCCAGCAGAAACGATGGCTGGCCGGTCTGGTCGGCGGAGGGAGGGGGCTGGACGACGACCCGCAGTGCCAGGTTGCGCTCGGGCACGGTCAAATGGCGCTCGGCCTGCGGCTGATCGAAGATGAGGCTGACCGTGTCGGCAACCGTGGCTTCGCCGGTCAGCGGCTGCAGGCTGAGGGGTTGGCCTGTCTCGTCTTCCCCGCGCACCAGCAGCGCCGGCCCGTCCCCCGTCTGGTACACGCCGATGCCGCGATAGCGCGCCGGACGGGCCAGGGCCAGCGGTCTGGCCACGGTTTCGCCCTGGTCATGGAGGAAGAGAAGCTGCCCGCTGCCGGTGGACGCGCTCTTTTCCAGACGCAGGCTGAGCCCCGTGTCGTGCTGCAGGGCGCTCTCCTGTCCAGGGGCTAGCAGCAGTTCGGACGTCTGCCAGCCCCACCCGCTGTTGATGAACAGCCCCCACAGCAGGAGCAAGGCCCCGACGTTGGCCAGCACAGGGGCCAGCACGCCGAGGCGGGCGCGGTCAGCGTAGAGGCAGGCGCCAGTGGCCGTCTCTTCTTCCTCTCCCCCCAACACCCGCAGGCCGCTGGCGGCGAGTTGTGTGCGCACGGCGACGGCGGCTTGCGGCAGCGGTGGCAACAGCGACGCCGAGGTCGCGTGGGGAAGGTCGGGCGGGGCGGGAGGCGCAGGGCGGCGGTCGCTCAGCACGGTCCAGGCCATTCTCGCCGCTTCGGCGGCGCGCAGCAGCAGGTGAAAGGCCAGCAGGGCCAGCAGCAGCCGGAACCACAGGGCGTGGGCGATGTCCAACAGACCCAGAGTCCGCAGCACCATCCCCGCGGCGCCGTAGCGGGCGGCGGTGCTGCTCAGCCAGCGGCTGGCCAGGGCCGGGTCGGTTACCTCCGCCGAGGAGAGTTGTGGCAACAGCGAGCCCAGCAGCAGGCTCAGCGTCAGCAAGGCCAGCAGCACGAGCTGGGCGGTCTGCCCGCTGGCGATGCGCCAGAGCCTGTCGAGGATGTCGGGATGAGGTTTTCCTTTCGCTGTCTGATCCGCCAGCATGGGCTTCCCCTGGGCGTGGCGTAAAACGTGAAACGTAAAACGTAAGAGTGGACCACGTTTCACGCCTTACGCTTGTGCAGAGGCGCTGTGTCCTCAGCTTTCCAGTGCGTTTGGCGTACAAAAGCCCCAACCGGGCAGAGGTCGGGGCTTTGTGGGCGATGGAGCCACCCATCGGATTTGAACCGATAACCTAGCGCTTACGAAGCGCTTGCTCTGCCGATTGAGCTAGGGTGGCCCGCGGGGCGGGGATGGCTTCCCCAACCGGGGGTATTATACCCACAAAGGCGAAAGGGTGCAAGTTTGGGCGTGGCCAAAAAGCTTTTCCACCGCGGAGACCGCCGAGCACGCTGAGTCGCCGATTGAAATCGCCGTTGGGGGGCGCTGAGCGCCGGTCGCCCGCCTGCGCGGGCGAGAAGGCGTTACCATGGCGTCGGCGCCGGCCGACGCCTGGCCGTAGGCCCTGCTGCCGGACACTTCAGTGTATCGGCAGTGCCCCCAGCAAGCTGGGGAGTCCGACCCCAAGGCCCGCCGGCTGTGGTCAGGAGACCTTGCCGAACAGCCGGCCTTCATGACCCCAGGGCCTCCAGCAGGAGTTGCAGTTCGACGGCGTCGCGGAAGTCCAGGTTGGGGTCCGTGGCCAGGGCCGGGTCGCGGGAGCCCCGGAGGATGGCCTGAAGTTTTGGGATCATGGCCTTGAGCCAGGCTGGCGTATCTGGTGCGGTTGCGGCCTGGGCCAGGAATCGTTTCGCCTCCGTGGTGTCACCGCGTTGGATGTCTTGGGCGATCTGGGCGCAAAGCTGCGCACCGGGCCGCCGGCTCTCCCCACCGGCGCGGCGGTAGGCCAGGTAGGTCTGCACCGCCTGCTGGCGGGCGTGGGCTGCGGCCTGGGGGTCCCCGGCCTCCCGTTCCAGGTCGTGCAGGATGTCCCACGTCTTCCACGGTTTGGCGGCGTGGCCGAAGGGCTCGTTGCACTTAATGGCCCGCTCCAGCTCGCGGCGCGCCTCGTCGGTCCGCCCCAGCTTGATGAGCACGCTCGCCAGGTTGCTGCGGTCTATCCCTTCATCACGCAAATCGCCCAATCCAATATCGATGTCTATCGCTTGGCGGTAGAAGGTAACGGCTTCCTCGAGACGCTCCATTTCAACGTACAGGTTGCCGAGTTCAGTCAAGGTGTCGCACTCGCCGGCCCGGTCTTTCAGCCGCACCCTTCTGGCCAGCGACTGACGGTAGGCCCGCTCGGCCTGGTCGTACTGGCAAGCGCTCCTGTGCACCATTGCGATCTGATGCCAGGCCGTGGCGACGGTGCGGGGCTCGCCCAGGCCCTCGAAGATGTCGCGGGCTTCGGCGTGCGCTTTCAGCGCCTCGGCGTAACGCCCCTGCAGCATGCGGACTGTGCCGAGTTGTCCCTTGCTGACAGCGACCCATCTCCTATCTCCAAGCTTCTCAAACCGCCGGATGGCCTCCTGGTAGCCGGCGGCGGCCTCATCCAGCCGGCCCAGGTCCGTCAGGCAGTCCGCGCTCTCGGTGATGGCGGCGGAGGCCATGCGCGCGGCGCTGGTATTGCCGGCGTCGGCCAACCGTTGGGAGCGCTGCTGCGCCTCGGCCAGGGGCGCCAGCGCCGCTTCGGCCGCTCCCATGAATCGCAGCACCCTTCCCAGGCTGAAATGTGCCATGGCGATGTCGTAGGCCGCCCCAGGATAGGCGCCCTCCCCGCCGGCCAGGCAGCGCTGCAGGAGTTGTCGGGCAGCGACGTGGGCGCCGGGCAGGTCGCCGCGCTCCAGCAGCCGACGTACGTTTGCGCTCTCCGTCAGGTATCGGGCGTGGCTCCACTGGCCCAGGGCCTGGGCCGCCCCCTCCCGCACCTGGGTGGCCTGGGCCAGGGCCTGGGGCCGGCCCAATTGAGCGAGCAGCGTTTCCATTTGACCTGCCAGGCCCACCATCTGCTCCGGTGGCAGGTTCTCCTGGGCCCAGGCCAGCATCCGCAGCAGGTTGGGCAGCTCCAGCAGCGTCAGCCCGAATGCAAGCTGTGCGGCCTTGAAGATTTGCTCATAGAGGAAACCTGTCAGTTGGACCATCGCCTGGCCCCAGCGCGCCCGCAGCGCGTCCCGTTCCGCCTCGTCCAGCTCCTCCAGCAGGTAGGCCGGCAGGGCCGGGTCCAGCCGCAGATGTCCATAGCCCATGTCCTCTCCCAGCCCCACGTCAATCAATGCTGCGGCCATGTTCCCGGCTGCGTCCGCATCCCCATCCAACATCAACGCCAACACTGCCATGTTTGCTCCTCCGTGAAACACGGCCAGCACGTTCACCTGTTGCCGCATGGCCGCCGGCAGCCGGCGCAGGGAGAGCTCCACGCTGGCGAAGAGCGACCGCTCGCGGTCGTCGGGGTGCTTCTCGTGCAGCTCGCGCATCAGGCCGTGCAGGTTGTCGGTGGTGGCGCGCACGCCGCCCTTCCGCTGGCCCACCTCCCGCGCCAGCAGCACCAGCGGTCTGGGGTGGCAGTGCACCGCCTCCACCAGGTCGGTGATCTCCTGCGGGGTGGCGCCGGGGTCGGTCGCCGGCGGCTGCCAACCCTCACGGGCCATCACCTGCTCCACCAGCTTGACGGCGTCGTCCCGCGTCAGCGCCCCCAGAGGCGGCATCCGCCCATCGTCGAAGGGGGACGGCAGGCGCTCGCGGGAGGTGAACAGCAGACGCGTGGCCCCGTGGGCATCCAGCAGGGCCCGGCACAGATCGAACAACTCCTCCAGCGGGGCGGCGCCGGGCGGCACCTGGCCTGCGGCGTCGGGCAGCACGCTCTCCAGGTTGTCCAGCACGACGATGGTGGACTGGTCGGCCAGGGCGCGCTGCACGGGCTGCAGCGCCTTCTCCAGGCTGGGATACTGGGCCACGGAGTAGCGGTCGCCGTCGGGCAGCAGTTGCCGGCCCAGGGTATCCAGCATGCCCCGGGCGTCGGTGTAGGTCTCCAGGCTGGCGAAGGCGGCGCGCCGGAAGCGCCCGCTGCGCAGCAGCCAGCGGGCCAACTCGGCGGCCAGGGTGGTCTTGCCGATGCCGCCCGGCCCGCGCAGCACAGCGTACGGTTCCGCCTGCAGCAACCGCTCCAGGGCCAGGAGCTCGCGGCTGCGCCCGATGAAGGTGTGGGGCGGCGCCTCGGGCAGGTCGCCCAGGCTCAGCCGGCGCTGCCGCGCCTGGAGCCGCCGGACGGTCTGCGGCGGCAGCGCGGTGATCAACTGCGGGTCGCGCTCCTCCTGGTAGAGCACGGGCACGAACCAGTCCTGCAGGTGCAGCTCGCCGGCGCCCATGACCGCGCCGCGATGGGTGTCGCCGCTCAGGGCGAGCTGGCCGGCCAGCATGGCCTTTCCCACCGGCGCCCCCTGCGCCAGCTCAGCGTAGAAGGCCTGGACGAAGCGGCGGGCCGTCTCCACCAGCACGCTGTGGCTCATGGCCACCACCGAGGTCACGCCCTCGTCCAGCAGTTTGGCGGCCACGGAGGCCGTGGGGTCCTCCTCGACGCGGGCGGTCTGGCAGGCGTCCAGAAACACCAGGGGGATGCGGTAGCCGCGGATCACCTCGGCCAGCTTCTGGGCGTGGACCAGTTGCAACCCCCGCCGCTCCAGCTTGCCGGTGTCCTTGGGATCCTCGAAGCACAACGCCCCCAGGCCCAGCTTGCGGTCGTACACCCCGTGGCCGTCGAAGTGCACCACGTCGAAAGGCTGGCCGGCTTCGTCGGCGCGGCGCAGGGCCTCCTGCAGGGTGGGGAAGGTGGGCGGCGTGAGGACGGTCAGCTCCACCAGCTCCCCCAGGTTTTCCACCGCCTCCACCAGCGGCAGTCCGCTGGCGCGGTGGTCGAAGTAGCGGGCGTGCTCGTCCTCGGGCCGCGGGCTGACCAGCAGGATGCGGATGGGCAGCTCCGTCAGCCGGATGGACTGCTGCCGGCGGTTGGGCAGCCGGCGGCGGACGCCAACGGCGTCCTTGCCCCGGAACAGGACGCCGCGATCGTCGCGGAGCAGCTCCCAGGGCAACGAGAGCAGGTCGCTGGCGGCTTCCCGCGCCGCCGCCTGGTCCTCCTCGCGGCTGTCCGCAGGCAGCTCGCTGTCCACCCAGACGGAGAAGCGCCGCTCGACGCTATCAGCAGCCTGCCGCCAGGCGGTGAGGGCGTCCTGCGCCGCCGGCGCTCCCAGGGCGGCCTGGTACAGCGCCCGGCCCCACTGCGGCAGTTGGGCCTCGATGCGCTCGGCCCGCTCCTTGAACACCCCGGTCGGCCACA
>JACNHM010000212.1 GCA_014383605.1 Chloroflexota bacterium | reverse complement strand
CCCCAGCGCAGCCGTGGGTCCACCTGCTCCAGCTCGACGATCGCCGTGTAGTTGGTGCTGCCCTGCTCCTCGCTGGACATGGGGGCGATGCGGGTGACGGTGCCCTGCCACACCTCGCCCGGCAAGGCGTCGAAGGTCACCTCCACCGTCTGCCCCACGGCCACCTTGGCCACGTCGGTCTCCCGCAGGTCGGTGGTCTCCACGCGCAGATGGCCGAGATTACCCAGAATGATCACCGGCTGGCCGGGGGACACCAGTTCTCCTTCCCGCATCAGGACCTGTCCCACCGTGCCGGCGAAGGGGGCCTGCAGCCGCGCTTTGTCCAGCGCTCCCTGCGCCTGAGCCAGGGCGGCCTGGGCCTGAGCCACCTGGGCCTGGACGACGGCGACCTCTTCCGGCGTGGCGCCAGCGCGCAGCAAATCAAGCTGTGCCTGCGCCTGAGCCATGCCCGCCTGGGCGCTGTCCACCTGCGCTTGCGCTGCCTCCACCCCCGCCTCGGCCACGCTCACCTGGGCCTGGGCTGCCTTCACGCCCTTTTCCGCCTCGGTCACCTGCGCCTGGGCGGCGGCCACCGCCGACTGGGCCACGGCGACGTCCTCCGTCGTGGCTTGGGCCTTGACCAGCTCAAGCTGCGCCTGGGCCGTGTTGTGCGCCGCCGCCGCGGCGTCCCGCTGATAGCGTAACTCCTTCGCCGCGCCCTCGCCAAAGCGGTCGAACTGGCTCTGGGCGAAGGCCAACTCGGTGGCTGCCTGCTGCACCTGCGCTTCGGCCACGGCGATGGCCTCGCGGCGCGGGCCGGCGCGCAAGCGGGCCAGTTCCGCTTGCACCGCCGCCACCGCGGCCTGGGCGGCGTCCACGCTGGGCACCGCGGCCTGGGCGGCGTCCACGTTGGCCTCCGCCGTGGAGACGGCAGCCTGCGCGCCGGCCAGCGCGGCTTCGGCCGCCTGCACCTGCGCTTCGGCGGCGGCGAACTCCTCGGGACGAGCCCCGGCCTTCACGCGGTCAAGCTGCGCCTGGGCCAGCGCCAGCGTTGGCCGCGCCTGGGCCACGGCGTGCTCCAGGTCGGGCGCATCCACCAGGGCCAGCAGTTCACCGGCCGCCACCGCCTGTCCCTCCTCGACCTTGAGCATGCCCAGCCTGCCGCCGGCTTCAAAACTCAGGGAGGCCCAGCGGGCGGGCCGCAGCGTGCCCGAGGCCCAGATCATCTCCGGGCCGGCGTTCACGGCCGCCGCCGGTTGCGGCGTTGCCCCCGACTGCCCAGACGTGCAGGCCATGCCGCCATAACTGATGGCCACCAGTGCTAGAACACCGATAACGATGCCAATGTGCTTCATGTGTTACCTCCGCGACGTTCAAGATAACCGCTGTCTCGCAGCGGGCACTGTCGTTTGACTTTTCTCCCTGACTGAACTATACTGAATACACTCGTATGAGGTGGCACAGTCGAGGCAAAGATGGTACACGCGATGATGAGAATCGACACAGCTCTTCAATTAGCTCTTTTCCCCACCCTCACCGCCAAGTTCCCTTCTACCCGTTATCAGGGCAGCAAGGCCAAATTGGCGAATTGGATCTGGGAGCAAATCGCTGATCTAGACTTCGCCACCTGCCTTGATGCCTTCGGTGGTACAGGAGCGGTTGCTTACCGCTTGAAGCAAGTCGGCAAGGCAGTCACCTATAATGACCTCTTGCGATTCAACTACTACATTGGACTGGCTCTGATTGAAAACGGTCAGACGCGTCTGAGTTCAACAGATGTGGATTGGCTTCTGACCAGTCACACTGAGATCACGTATCCCCGTTTCGTTCAGGACACCTTTCCCGACATCTACTTTACCGACGATGAGAACAGCTGGATTGACCAGACCATCACCAACATTCGCTATCTCACTGATCCACACAGACTCGCTTTGGCATTCTTCGCCTTGTGCCAAGCCTGTATCATCAAGCGTCCCTACAACCTGTTCCACCGCAAGAACCTGTATCTTCGCCTAGCGGAGGTCGAGCGGTCTTTTGGAAACAAGGCCACCTGGGACAGACCGTTCGACGAATGGTTTCGCGTCTTTGTTGAGGAAGCAAATCAAGCCGTCTTTGACAACGGACAGATGAACCAAGCCCTCAACTCTGACGTCCTTGACATGCCCGGCAAATACGATTTGGTCTACATTGACACTCCCTACATTTCAGGAAGGGGTACAGGAGTTGATTACTATGGCTTCTACCACTTTCTAGAGGGCTTAACAATGTATGATGAGTGGCACAAGCACATAAACTACAGATCGAAGCACCGCCGCCTGAAGGCTCGACCTTCTGAATGGACAGACAAACGGCGGATCCACGCTGCATTCGATCGTCTATTTCAGAAGTTTGCCGAAAGCGTGCTCGTAGTGTCCTATCGCAGCGATGGCATTCCTTCCGAGTCTGAATTGGTATCATTGCTCAAGAGATACAAGCACCGAGTCCGTGTAGAACGCTTTGGACAGTACAAATACGTTTTGTCCACTAACCTTGAGTCCCAGGAGATTCTGCTAGTCGGAACATAGTAGAGAGTGCACAACCATGAACACTGACGACTTCAGAGAGAACTTGCTGTCTTGCTTCAAAGACTTTGAGCATCTGCTTGCCACTGACACGGGCGACTGGGTGGTGAAAGGCTTCATTGACATCTACCGCAATATCTACACCATCTCAGTGGACACCAAGGTGGTATCCAAGATCATCGAGTTGATGCTGTTCCCAATCATCTCACGTTTTGCCGCGGAACATGGCTACAGGTTGGTACTGAGTGAGTACCAGAACCATTATCCCGATATCAGCCTCATTGCTCCCGATGAAACGAAGATCGCGATTGACCTCAAGAGCACCTACCGCAGGGGCACGGAAACGGTCAGCGGCTTTACCCTTGGCGCGTTTACCGGCTATTTTCGCCGCAGGCGTTCAACCAAGAACATCACCTTCCCCTACGGACGGTATGCCAAACACTTCGTCCTGGGTATCATCTACAGCCGCAGTGATGAATCCATTGACGAGCGTCGTGTTTACACCCTGGATGAACTGAGGGACATCGTGTCTGTCGTCAAGGACTTCACCTTTCTGCTTCACGAAAAGTGGCAGATTGCCAGTGACCGGCCAGGAAGCGGCAACACCAAGAACATTGGTTCTATCAAGAGCATCCGTGCCCTCGTGGAGGGCGCTGGTCCGTTTGCTCCCCACGGCGAAGAAGCATTCGATGACTATTGGATGAACTACCTGACTCAGGATATGGCACAGGCTATTGATTCTGAAATCCCCTATCGAAATCTGGAAGAGTACTGGCAATGGCGGGAGCGAGGCAGCCGAAAGAGATAGGAACCATCCACTGCCGCCCCAGACCCGTCAGTCCCATCAGTTCCCTCAGTCTCCTCCACCACCTCACTCGTACCGCAACGCTTCTGCTGGGCTAAGGCGCGAGGCTCGCCAGGCGGGGTAAAGCCCGCCCAGCCCGCCCAGCAACAGCCCCATTCCTATGGCCTGCAGGAACAGCCGCGGCTCGTAAACTGCCTCCAGGAGCGCTCCCACCATCGGCGCCTGGCCAGCCAACTGCGCCAGCCCCACGCCCATCAGCGCGCCCACTATCCCGCTCAGCAAGCTCAGCAGCAGCGATTCCCGCAGCATCATGCTCAGGATCATGCGCCGCCGCCAGCCCAGCGCCCGCAGCGTGCCGATCTCCCGTGTGCGCTCGTAGACGTTCATGATCATGGTGTTCATCACCACGATGCCGCCCACGAACAAGGCAATAGCGGCAATGGCATTGACGTACTCGTCCAACTGGGCCATATCGGTGGTGTTCTCGGCGAACTCCGTGGAGAGGGAGACCAACACCTCAGGGAAGCGCTGCTCGATGGCCTGGCGCACGAACGCCACGTCGGACGGCTCGCGCACCTTGATCTGATAGAAACTGACTTGGCGGGGCTTTTCGAACAGCCGCTGGGCTTCCCGCAGATCAATCACCGCCCCCCCATCCTCCATGCCCACGTCGCTCTCGTAGATGCCCACGACGCGGTAGCGGTTGCTGTAGACCTGGAAGGTGTCGCCGACCTCTTTGTTGAACATCTTCGCCGCCGAGCGGCCCAGCATCATCTCATTGGGGCGCTGGACGTATCTCCCCTCGACGACGGGAAACTGCTGCATGCCCCGCCCGGCCGGATCCAGTCCGAAGGCGATGAAGAAGGGCAGGTCTTCCGTCATGGCGAAGCCCAACACCATTCCGCTCACGTTCTCCACCTGCGGCATGGCGGCAATGGCCCGTCCGATACGCTCGTCAATGGCGGAAAGGGAGGTATCGGCCACGTCCGCCTGGCGCAGCGTCAGATCGCCGCCGCCGGCGCTGCTGAACTGATTGAACTGCTTGATGAACCCGGCCCCCAGGGCATTCAAGGCCACGATAGAAGCTACGCCCACGCCGATGCCAGCCATGGTCAGCGCCGTGCGCAACCGC
>JACNHM010000449.1 GCA_014383605.1 Chloroflexota bacterium | reverse complement strand
TGGCCGTGGGGGTATCCGTCGGCGTCAGCGTGGGTGTGGCCGTGTCCGTCGGCGTGGGCGTGTTCGTGGGCGTATTGGTCGGCGTCGGCGTGTGGGTGGGCGTAGGCGTCGGCGTGACGGAGGGCGTGCGCGTCGGCGTCGGCGTGTTCGTGGGCGTGGCCGTAGGGGTGGAGGTGGGTGCGATGACGGACACGGGGGCCACGCCGTAGCGCGGGCTGATGGTGGTATTGCTGGCTGTGGCGGCGACGTTATTGTAGTAGGTGCCACCAGCGCTGGCCGCCGTGGCCCGGAAGGTGATCACCAGATTGCCGTAGGCGTAGGGAGAGCTTTTGTCCAGCGACTGCACAGCACCGTACTGGTCATGGGCATCGCCGCCGGCGGTCAGCCAGTCCCATTGGACCCACTTGCCCTGCGGGTCCGACAGCTCGTAGGGGCAGATACCCACCACCTCCGGCCAGGCGATCCAGTAGTCGCGGAAGGCCCGCTTGATGTAATCGGAGCGGTTGCCCTCGTTGATCGTGGGGTAGCCCTCCCAGTTGAAGGTGCCGTTCCAGAGGTTGTAGCCCGTCTCCGTGAGCAGCACCTTGACGTAGGGACGCCCCCAATCGGCCAGCCGCTGCACCTCGCGGCGGTAGCTGTCAATGGTCAACTGCGGGTAGGTGGCTGTGCCGCGGTGGATGTTGTACTCGGGGGGATGATTGCTGGGATAAGGGTGGGCTGACCAGAGGTCCCAGGCCCACAGCGAGTTGGGCACGTTGCTGATCATCTGGTTGATGAACGTCAGCGGCTCGATGTTGCCGCCGGGCGAGAGGCCGCCGTTGAGGAGGGCGATGCGGTTGTCGCCCAGGGAACGGATGGCCCCCGCCGTCTGCTCCAGGAAGTGGCCGTACTCAACGGCGTTGGCGGCGTTGCCCCACTCGATGTTCAGGTTGGGCTCGTTCCAGATCTCGATGTACAGTTGATGGCCATCGCGACGCGGCAGGCCGGCGACCACCCGTTGGAAGGCGCTGGCGATAGAGCTGTAATTGCCCGCCCAGTCGGCGTAGGGCTTGTGCCAGAAGGAGCCGCCGTGCTCTCCCTGCAAGCGGATCACCGGCTTGAGCCCGCGGTCGTAGGCTCCGTTGACGAAGTCAATCCAGCAGGGCTGCGGCCCGTGGGTCTGGGGGGTGATGCCGTAGAAGAGTTGCTTGACCCAGGCCCCGTAGCCCATCAGCTCCCGCACGCGATCCAGTTGCCAACTCCAATACCAGGTCTCGCAGCGTTCCTGGACGAAGGTGTGCATGCCGTAGAAGCTGTCGCTGCGCCGCTCGGGGACGGAGAGGTTGCTCCAGGTGAGGTTGCGGCCGCTGATGCTGGGATTGCCGCTGCTGATGAGGATGCCGTTGGCGTAGATGCGGCTGGAGCCGGACTGATAGCTGAAACCGCTGGGCAGGGTATCCACCACGGCCACGCCCTGCGCGGCCACGTCGCCAGAGTTGGTCAAGGTGACGGTGTAGGTCACGGCGCCGCCGGGTCTGGTCGAGCTGGGATAGACCGACTTGCTGAGGGTGACCACCGGCCAGGGCACCGCCGGCGCGGCGGCAGCGCCTTGTCCCCACACCAGCAGCAGGACTAAACACAACAGTGGCCAGAGCCGGTGCACCTTTGCGGTCATTGTCTTCTCCAGCAGCCTATAGCACCAGTGGCGGCGCCGAGAAGCGCCGCCACTGGTTCAGAAAGTTCTATTCAACACGACGCCTGTCATCTGTTTAGACGTCGGAAGCCATGACAGGTCACGCTTCTTTCAGCACGGCCTGCGCCGCCGCCAGCCGGGCAATAGGCACGCGGAAAGGCGAGCAACTCACGTAGTCCAGGCCAATGCGGTGGCAGAACTCGACGGATTGGGGATCGCCGCCGTGCTCGCCGCAGATGCCGATCTCCATGTCCGGCCGCGTCTTGCGGCCCAGCTCAACGCACATCTTCATCAGCTTGCCCACGCCGATCTGATCCACGGATTCGAAGGGATCGAAGGGCAGGATGCCGCGCTCCACGTACTGCATCAGGAACTTGCCCTGGGCATCATCGCGGGAGTAGCCATAGGTCATCTGCGTCAGGTCGTTGGTGCCGAAGGAGAAGAACTGGGCATACTCGGCGATCTCGTCGGCGGTGAGGGCCGCCCGCGGCACCTCGATCATGGTGCCGAACATGTACTCGACCTCGATGCCTTCCTCCTCCATCACCTGCCTGGCCACAGCCTCCAGCTTCTCCCGCTCCAGCTTGAGCTCGTTAACGTGGCCCACCAGGGGAATCATCACCTCGGGGATGACCTTGACGCCCCGCTGGGCGCAGCGGCAGGCGGCCTGGAAGTAGGCCCGCACCTGCATCTCGGTCAGACCCTTGTACATGATGCCGGCGCGGCAGCCGCGCAGGCCCATCATGGGGTTGACTTCCCAGAGGGAGTTAACCACCTGGAGCATCTCTTCCTTCTCGGCCAATTCGGGCGAGGCGGGGTCGGTGCAGCGCAGCCGGGTGATGTCCTCGATCAGCTCATCACGCGGCGGCAGGAATTCGTGCATGGGCGGGTCAATGAGGCGCATGATGACCGGCAGGCCGTCCATGGCCTCGAAGACGCCCTCGAAGTCCTTCTCCTGGAAGGGCAGCATCTCGTCCAGCGCCGCCTGGCGCTCCTCGTCGGTCTTGGCGATGATCATGCGCACCACGGCGTCGCGAGCACGGGGATCGAAGAACATATGCTCAGTGCGGCAGAGGCCGATGCCCTGGGCGCCAAAGGATCGCGCCTGCCTGGCGTCCGCCTCCATGTCCGCATTGGCTCGCACACCCAGCCTGCGCACCCCGTCGGCCCATCCCAACAGTGTCGTCAGCTCCACTTGTTCCTCGAAACTAGGCCGCACAGTGGCTATGGCGCCGGCAAACACCTCGCCGGTGCCGCCGTTGATGGAGATGAAGTCGCCCTCCTTCACGGTCTTGCCGTCAACGGTAAAGGACTTGGTGGCCGGGTTGATCTTGATCGCTTCGCATCCGGCCACGCAGGGTTTGCCCCAACCACGGGCGACCACCGCGGCGTGGCTGGTCATGCCGCCATGCTGGGTGAGCACGCCCTGAGCTTTCTCCATGCCGTGAACGTCCTCGGGGTTGGTCTCCGGCCGCACCAGGATCACATCCTGCCCCGCCCCGCCCAACTCCGCAGCTTTGTCCGCAGTGAAAATGGCCGCGCCGGTGGCCGCGCCAGGGGAGGCGTTGAGGCCCTTGGCCAGGAACCGTCCCCTCTCCTTGGCCTCCTCGATGGCCTCCAGATCAAACTGTGGGTGCAGGAGTTGGTTCACCTGCGCTGGCGTCACGCACATCAGGGCTTCTTCCCTGGTGATAAGCCCTTCCATGACCATGTCCACGGCGATTTTGGCCGCCGCCGCGGCGGCGCGCTTGCCGGAGCGGGTCTGGAGCATCCAAAGCTTGCCCCGCTCGATGGTGAACTCCACGTCCTGTACGTCCCGGTAGTGCTGTTCCAACTGGTCGCAGATTCTCAGGAACTGTTCGAACTGCTCGGGCAACTCATTGGCCATGTCGGCGATGGGATGCGGTGTGCGGATGCCAGCCACCACGTCCTCACCCTGGGCGTTCAGCAGATACTCCCCGAAGAGGATCTTTTCGCCGGTGGCCGGGTCGCGGGTAAACGCCACACCGGTGCCCGAGTCCCAGCCCATGTTGCCGAAAACCACCGTCTGCACGTTGACGCCGGTGCCCCAATCGTGGGGCAGTCCCTCGGCGTTGCGGTAGGCCACGGCCGGCGCGCCGAACCAGGAATTGAAAACAGCGGCAATGGCCTGGCGCAACTGGTCGTAAGGATCGTCGGGGAACTCCTCACCCAACTCCTTCCTGTAGACGGCCTTAAAGTCACGCGCCACATCTTTGAGCATGTCCGTGGTCAAATCCGTATCCTTGCCGCCCTCGGTCTTGGCCTTGTGCCCGTTCAGGATGTGCTCAAACTTCTGGCGATCTATGTCCTTGACGATGCTCCCGAACATCTGGATGAGACGGCGGTAGGCGTCCCAGGCAAAGCGTTCGTTGCCCATCAGTTTGGCCAGGCCCTGCAGCGTATCCGGGTTGAGGCCGATGTTGAGCACGGTATCCATCATGCCGGGCATGGATTTCCGCGCCCCAGAGCGGCTGGAGACCAGCAGAGGATTGGACGGATCGCCGAACGTCTTGCCCGACTGTTCCTCCACCACCTTCATGGCTTCCAGTACCTGCTCCCACATCCCGTCGGGGAACTGTTTGCCGGCGTCGAAGTAGGCGTTGCAGGCCTCAGTGGTTACCGTGAACCCCGGCGGGACGGGCAGTCCGGCGTTGGTCATCTCCGCCAGCCCGGCGCCTTTGCCGCCGAGCAGGTTGCGCATGTCTTTGTTACCTTCGCTGAAAAGGTAAACCCATTTCTTGGTCATCGGTATCGCATTCCTCCCTAGTGTTAGTTATGTTGGTA
>JACNHM010000407.1 GCA_014383605.1 Chloroflexota bacterium | reverse complement strand
TCCGAAAAGGGAAACGGAGCAACGACAACGTCGCCCTTCACAAATCGGCCCATGCGATATCCTCTTCGGGCCGATCCCAATCACGTCGTAGCACTGCTTCGGAGGCCAACATCGTCTGAAAGGCTTCCGAAAACCTCTGCGGTTGTGCCCGTTTGGCTTCCTGTTCGGCCAGGTAGGACACGAAATCATACACGACTACAAGTTTGTCCGCTGATAGTCTTTGCAGGCGTTCTGTAATCTGAGGAATTGCTACTGTTTGCATAATTCTGCTCCCTACCACCCGACCACCTGACCACCTGACCGATAGTATACACCAATATGCTAAAAAAATCAAATCTCAAAACTCCCCCACTTCGCCGATGCGGAAGCGCTCGATGAGCAGGAAACCGGCGGCGCAGACGGCCATCAGCAGCGTGCTCATGGCCAACGCCTGGCCGTAGTTCAGCAGCCCCGGCTGTCCCAGGAAACGGAAGATGGCCACCGGCATGGTGGGGAACTCCGGACGGGCGATGAGCACCGTGGCCCCGAACTCGCCCATGCTGACGGTAAAGGCGAACACCGCCCCCACCAGCAGCGCCCGGAAGAGGAGGGGCAGGTCAACTTCCCGCGCCACCCGCAGAGGCGACGCGCCCATCACCGCCGCCGCCTCCCGCAGATTCGGGTTCATGCCCCGCAGTACGGGCAGCAGCGTGCGCACGACGAAGGGGAAGGCCACCAGCGTGTGCGCCAGCACCACCAGCACGGGCGAGGTGCGCAGGTTCAGCGGCGGCTCGTCGAGGGCGATGATGTAGCCGAAGCCCAACGTCACCGCCGACGTGCCCAGCGGCAGCATGAACAGCGGGTCAAGCAAGGCCCGCCCCTTCCTCTGCGACGGGGCCAGCAGGTAGGCACTAATGGCGCCGACGATGAGCGAGAGCGCCACCGTCGCCGCGCCGAAGAGGAGCGAGTTGCGGATGGCCTCGGCCGGCGGGACGAAGAATATGGACTGCGTGCGGTTGGTGAACAGCTCCCGGTAGTAATGGAGATCGTAGCGCCCGCCCAGGGAGAAGGAGCGCTCGGCCAGCGCTGCCAGCGGCGCCAGCAGCAACAGCAGCATCCCTCCCAGGCAGACGGCGACCAGCAGCCGATCTCGCCAGAGGGTGGGACGGCGCTGCGTGGCCCGCCGCGGCCGGAACTCGATGGGCACGGCCTGCCGCGCTTGCAGCCGCGTGTAGACGACCATGATCACGAAAGTGAAGATCACCTGCACGATGGCCAGCGCCGCCGCCAGCGGCAAGTGGAACAGATGCACCGCCTGGCGGTAGATCTCCACCTCCAGCGTGGCGAAGCGCGGCCCGCCCAGGACGAGGATGACGCCGAAGCTGGTGAAGCAGAAGAGGTAGACCAGCAGCGCGGCGGCAACGATGGCCGGCCTCAGCAGCGGCAGCGTGATCTCCCGGAAGACCGGCCAGCGGCCGGCGCCCAGCACGCGCGCCGCCTCCGTTTGGCGGGGATCGAGGTTGGCCCAGAAGCCGCCCACGATGCGCACGACGATGGTCACGTTGTAGAAGACGTGGGCCAGCAGGATGAGTCCGAGGGTGTGCTGGATGTCAATGAGCGGCGTGCTCAGATTGAAAGCGGCCATCAGCCAGGCGTTGAGCCGGCCGCGGGGTCCCAGCAGCGAGGTGAAGGCCGTGGCCACGACCATCGTCGGCAGCACGAAGGGAATGGAGGTCAGCGCTCGCAGCAGCGCTTTGCCCCGGAACTCGTAGCGGGCGAAGACGAAAGCGGCGGGCAGGCCCAACAGCAACGTCAACAGCGTGGAGAGCGTGGCCTGCCAGGTGGTGAACCAGAGCACACGGGCGTAGTAGGGTTGCGTGATCAGCACGCGCAGCGGCTGCAGGTCGAGCGCCCCCTCCGGCGCCAGGCTGAGAGCGAAGATGCTGTAGAGGGGGTAGAAGAAGAACAGGGCCAGGAAGAGGAGGGGGACAACGTAAACCAGTTGCGGCCATCGCTTGTTCATATCAATTCAATCTCCACTGCGAACAACATCCCAAGCTAGTTCAAAGCTCAAAGTGCGATCCGTGAAGACCTCTTGGACTTTGAGCTTTGGATTTTGAACTTTGAATTTGTCCACCTCCCTGCCAGGCAGGAAGGGAACCCCTCAGCTCCCTCTTTACTCCAGTATCCACTGTTGGTAGAGCGCGTCCAGGTTTCGCCCGCTGACCCTTTCCGCCACGGCCAGGAAGCTCTCGGCGGTGGCGATCCCGTAGCGGTGCTCCTGGAAGTAGGCGCGCAGGATGTCGTCGAAGAGCACATCGCCTAGCAACTCCCGCAGGTGGAGGAAAAAGAGCGGTCCCTTGCCGTAGACGATGGGGCCGTAATCTTCCGGCGCGAAGCTGGCCACAGGCCCGACCACGGGCCGATCCCGCCCTTCGCTGCGCGCCTGCTCCCAACGATCCCAGAAGTTCACTTGACGGGCCCGCGCGGCCACTTCCTCGCCGTACCGGTCCTCGTAGTACAGCGAGGTGGTGTACTGCGTCAGCGCCTCGTCCAGCCACGGCTCGTCCACCTGGTCGTTGCCCACCAGGTTATACCACCACTGGTGCGCCACCTCGTGCGCTACCACCCATTCCATACGGTCGCTGCCCTCGTACAGCCCCTGGGCGATGACGATGAGCCCCGGGTATTCGATGCCCGCCGCCGAGGTGTACGTGGCCACCACGTCCAGCTCGCTGTAGGGATAAGACCCGAAGCGTCGGCTGAAGATGCGCAGCGCCTCGACAGCGACGTCGAGCACCGCCTCGCCGCCATCGGCATCGCCAGAAAGATAGTAGGAGTTGACGGTGACGCCGCCCACCTCCCGCCGGGCGACCGCGTACTGGTGGCTGAGGACGATGTTGAAGTCGCGGGCCGGCCCGCTCACGAAGTGCCAGGTGGCCGTGCCATCAGCGTGGGCCACGAGAGGAAGGGCTGCGCCTGTGGCCACGACGATCATCTCCTCGGGCACGGTGAGCGTCACGTCGTACAGAGCCATGTCACCGTAGATGATGTCGCCGATGGTCGGTGCCAGCTCCACGTTCCAGCCCTCGTCGTCGTAGACGGGAACGAAGGGGTAGACATGGGCCAGAGCGATGACGCCCTGCTGAGAGGCGAAAGCGCCGTAGTTACCTCCCGCGCCCAAAGGCACGGCCACCGCGAAATCCATGGTGACCTCTAACGCTTCATCGGGAGCCAGCGGCGGATCCAGCGGCAACCGTATGGCCGTGCGCTCCAACTCGAACTGCGGCGTCACCGGCTGGCCCGCTACGGTGATGCGCTCAACTTCCGTCCCGCCCCCCTGTCGTTCGTCCATGTTGGGGAACAGGCGGAAGTAAAGCTCGTGCAGGGGCACGTCCTCGTTGTTGGTGTAGAGGACATCGGCATGGCCCCACAGACGCGGCCCGTCCACGTCCAGCGTGAGGTCGAGGCGGTAGTGCGTAGGGTCGTCGAGCAGCGCCAGATCAGCGCGGGCGGCGGGGAGCAGCGCCGTTTCCTGCGCTGGCCAACCGCTCTTGCTGCTGGCTGACCGCGGCGAGGGCGCGGGACGTGACTCGGCGGGTGGCGCGGGAGTAGATATTGAAGAATGGATATTAGGTGTGAGGGTTGGTGTGCGTGTGGGCGCGGCCGTGGGCGCGGGGGCAAGCTCGGCCAGCGGCGTGCAACTGGCGACTAAGCCCGCCACGACGACGAGCAGTGCCAGCCAGCGTTTCCTGATTCCCGATCCCCGCTCACTGATCACTGCTGCCTACCTCCGGTAGGGTATGCACAGGATTTCCTCGATTTTCAGGTCGAAGAAGTTCTGCGTGTTGGCGGGGCGCAGGACGACCGCCGTATCGGCGCCGCGGCCGGTGCCAGCGATAACGACGGCCAGTCCATCGGTGCGAGCCAGCCCGGCGTCGGCGGCCATGAGGGTGATCTCGGCCACCACCTTCATCCCCTCGCCGAAAATGCGCAAGGTGAAGGCCGCGATCTCCGCCACCTCGTAGGTGCCCAGCTTCTTGCGCACGGCGCGGCTGATGCCGGCGAAGGCGTGCCCGCAAGTGAGGATCTGGACGCCGGCAGCCTCCATGGCCGCGCGGTGCTCGGGGAGCACCTCCGCGGCGTTGGGCTCGCGGAAGCCGTGGGAATGGGTCACGGCCACCACGTCGTAGCCCCGGAAGAACTGCCCGGCTCGCGCCCCGGTCGCGCCGGTGGTCGTCGCCACCAGGATGGCGCGGATGGACAGCGCCTCAGCGCGGGTGCGGGCGATCTCCAGCGTGCGTTCGGTGTTCTGCTGGCCGGGCTTACCAAAGTAGACAGCAGGTACGATTGTCTCGGTCATCATTTGCCTCCTCACCTGGTCGTCTAGTCGCTTGGTCGGGTGGTCGTTTAGTCTTGTCGGACTGGTAGTCCTTGGTCGGGTGGTCCTCTTTGACCATGCGACCATCAGACCATGAGACCATCTGACCAACTCTACCTACGGCTCCGAAGCC
>JACNHM010000324.1 GCA_014383605.1 Chloroflexota bacterium | reverse complement strand
CTCCGCCGTGTCCGGCGTGATGTTGACCTGATCCAGGTAGTGCGTCGTGTCCTCGTAGAGGAACAGTTCGTGCTCCACGCCGGCGGCAGCCAGGGCGTCGGCCAATCGCTGCGCCTGATTGGACGGGATCACCTCGTCGGTGGTGGTGTGCACGACGAAGGTGGGCGGCATGTGCGCGGCGTGAAAAGCCGGCGAATAGCCCAGGTAGATTTCGGGATAGCGGTCGGGCCGGCCCAGCGCGGCGACGAAGGTGGCATACTTCGGCGGGATCTCCAGATCTTCATCGTACAGGGATTGCACCCCCAGGAAACCATCGCTGATGCCGCCGACGACGACCAGCGCATCCACACCGCCCGGCTCCTCCCGCAACGCCTGGTACAGAACGATCGAGCTGAAGCTGCCCGACAGCCAGCCCTCCCGCTCCGTGTCGGCGTGGGCGGTCAACTGGCCGCGGCGCAGGTAGGCCACCGCCTTCAACAGGTCTCGCCCCATGCCGGGGATGTCCAGCCCTCGCTGCGGGCTGGGGCCGGTGGCCAGCACCACGTATCCCTCGTTGGCGATGGCCACGGAGACCCGGTCCCAGTTGAGTGGCTCGCTGGGATAGCTGGCCACGAGCACCGGTAGCGGCCGGGTGATCTCTGCTCCCAGCGGCTGGTAGAGCAGCGTGGTGGTGATGAGCAGTCCCTCGTTGGTGAAGGTGACCGGCAGGCGGCTGGCGGTGACCTCGACAGGAAAGAGCGCCGCGCCGGTCTGTGCCGGGCCGATGATGGGCGGGTCGTCGAGCCGCGGCTGCCACGGCTGGTGCTCGCGCAGCGTGAAATCCACGCCGCTGCTGAGCTGGCCGGGCTGCACGGTGACGCTCGTCCGCTCCTCCTGGTCACGGTGGTAGACGGCGTCGTCGTAGCCCCACTTGCTGGCTACCGGCACGTAGCGTTCCGGCGGCACCTCTTCGATGCGGTAAGTGCCCAGGTCGTCGCTCTGCGCCTGGTGTACCTCGCCCTGGACGCTGGCCACCAGCACCAGCGCGTTTGCCAGCGGCCGTCCGGCCTCGTCCTGCACCACGCCGCTGAGGGCGCCGCCGCTGGTCTCTCCGGTCTCTCGTTCGCCGAACCAGCCGCTCCACAGCGTGCGCAGCCGGTATTCGGCGACGTTGAACGCCGCCCGCCCGGCCGGCGTGCGCCGCGCCAGCGGCAACCCCACGGCTGCGCCGATCAGCAACAGCAGGGCGACGAGCAACGCCCACCGCCAGCAACCTTTTCGTCTTCTGCTAGACACGCTCACCTCTGGTCAGCCTCATGACCTGACAGGTTTTGAGAAACCTGTCAGGTCTCATTATAACACGCCCTCCATGGTTCGGCAAAGGCGAGAGGTGTTTTGTTGACACTCTGGCCTTCCTCTGCTACAATAGTGTTGGCAGTGATATGGAGGAGTTGATGAGCACGGAAACACTTAGCGAGAAATCGGTGGTTTTCACTTTGCCGGCGCGGCATAATCCCAAGCTGCAGGAGCTGGTGGCGCGCATTGATGCCGATCAGGAGCTGCGGCAGATGTGGCGTTGCGTCAACATCAATGCCATGGATCGCGCCGGCTACAGCGATCACGGCGAGGTGCACATCAAGATCGTCTCCAACATCGCCCTGCGGCTGGCGCGCCTGCTGATGGCCGCCGGCGTGCCCATGAATGTGGTCGCCGATCACGGCCTGACCAACGACGAAGCTGAGGTGATCGTCGCCCTGGCTGCCGCGCTGCACGACCTGGGCATGATCGTCCACCGGCAGAACCACGAGCAGCACAGCGTGGCCTTGGCCTACATCAAAGCGAAAGAGCTGTTGGACGGCCTCTACGATGTGTCGAAGCAGACCATCATCCTGGCCGAGATGGCTCATGCCATCGTTGCCCATCACTGGAGCACGCCTTGCCTGACCGTCGAGGCGGGGGTGGTCAAGGTGGCCGACGCGTTGGACATGACCGAAGGGCGGTCTCGCATTCCTTTCGAGACGGGATCTGCCAACATCCACTCCGTGTCGGCCCAGGCCATCGAGGCGGTGCACATCCGGCCTGGTGAGGAGCTGCCCGTGGACATCGAGATCGTGATGACCAATTCGGCGGGCATCTTTCAGGTGGACGAACTGCTGAAGCGCAAGCTGCGCCATTCCAGCATCGCGCCCTACGTGCGGGTGGTGGCGCGCATCGAAGGCGAGACGGAGAAGCGGCTATTGGAGTTCTACAGCCTGGGCGGCTCGGCTGAGGAGTTTCAGTCGGGCGAGGATTAGCTATCGCAGGCTGTTGTTCAAGTCTTCACTACAAAACAAAGGAGGAGATGTCATGCGACGAGGGATCTTCACGCTCTTGTTGGTCTTCTTGGTGGCTGCCTGTGGGGGCGGAGGAGAACCAGCGCCTGATGAAGGGGCCGCTGAGGCAGAGCCGGCCGGCCCGCTGGGGCCGGCCCAGGTCATCACTCTGGCGGGCAGTGGCGACGTGGGGACGACCGAGGGGCCAGCCCTGGAGGCCAACTTCAATGAGCCAGTGGAGTTGGTCCTGGACGAGGAGGGTAACGTCTACGTCGCCGAGTACCGCGGCGCACGGGTGAGCAAGATCTCGCCCGACGGCCTGGTCGTCACAGTTGTGGGTGGTCGCACGGGCAATGTGGATGGGCCCAAGGAGCAAGCACGGCTGGGCACGCCGCGGGGCATTGTCCTGGCCGGCGACGGCAACCTCTACGTCTCTGACTGGGACAACAGAAGCCTTCGTCGCGTGGCGCTCGACGGCACAGTGACGACCATCTTCAAGGGCAGCTTTTTGGAGACCCTGGCTCTGACGCCCGATGGCGACATCCTGGCCTCCATGGGCCCGGATCGGGAACAGATCGCCCGCTTCACAGTGGATGGGGAGATGAGCCCGGTGGCGGGCAGCCCCCGCCAAGGTGGTTACAAGGATGGCCCGGCCGAGGAGGCGCAATTCACTCTGATCTCGGGGTTGGCGATGGATCGCCAGGGGCAGATTTACGCCACGGAGGCAGTCAGCCTGCGCTCGCGGGGCGGCAATCAGCTCATCCGCGTGATCGGCCCCGATGGTGAGGTGAGCACGCTGACGGGGCGGCGCTTCGTCACCGCCTACGTGGATGGGCCGCTGGAGGATGCCAGATTCCACCATCCGGTGGACATCGAAGTGGATGCGGCGGGCAATCTCTTCGTGGCCGATTCCCTTAACCACTGCATCCGCCGCATCTCGCCGGATGGCATGGTCTCCACCGTGGCCGGCCGCTGCGGCTATGCGGGCTATGCCGATGGCCCAGGCGACGAAGCGGAGTTCAACCTGCCGCAGGGTCTGGCGCTGGATGATGAAGGCAACATCTATGTCGCCGACACCCGCAACCAACGCATTCGCAAGATCATTTTTGAGTAACGGGGTCCAAAGCATTCGGTGAGGACGTATCACATCTGGACCATCGGCTGCCAGATGAACGTGGCCGATTCGGCGCGCCTGGCTGCGGAGCTGGAGGCGCTGGGCTATCAGCCCGCGGCGCGGCTGGCGGACGCCGACGTCGTTATCCTCAACACCTGCGTGGTGCGGCAGAGCGCCGAGGACCGGGCGGTCGGGCGGCTCACCTCTCTCAAGCCGCTGAAAAAGCGCAAGCCGCAGATGGTGCTGGCCGTCATGGGCTGCCTGGTGGGCGTGCGTCCGACAGGTGATCTGCCCCAGTGCTTTGCCCACGTGGATGTGTTCTTGCCTCCCTCAGACCCCGAGCCGCTGCTCGCTTTGCTGCGCCAGCGTGAGCAAGAAACAAGAGGCAAGAAGCAAGAAGCAAGAGGCAAGAAGCAAGAAACAGGAGGCAAGAAGCAAGAAGCAAGAGGCGATGAGCGGGGGGCAACGCGTGTCTCTCAGGTCATAAGTCCCGAGGCGGCGGCCATTGGCCTGATAACGCCCGAGTCTATCCTGCGTCTTGCATCCTGCATCCTGCCTCCTGTCACCGCCTACGTGCCCGTGATCTACGGCTGCAACCACGTCTGCGCCTACTGCATCGTGCCCTACCGCCGCGGGCGGGAGCGCAGCCGCTCTGTGGACGAGATCGTGGCCGAGGTACAGGCTCTTGTGGCCCAAGGCATGCGCGAGGTGACGCTTCTGGGCCAGATCGTGGACCGCTACGGCTACGATTGGGAGGGCGATGGTTCGGCGGCGCGTCCCGATCTCGCCGACCTGCTGCGCGCGGTGCACGACATCGAGGGCCTCTGGCGTATCCGCTTCCTCACCTCGCATCCCAACTATCTCAGCGACCGTATCCTGGACGCCGTGGCGGAGCTGCCCAAGGTCTGTGAACACATTGAAGTGCCGGTGCAGGCGGGGGACGACGACGTTCTGCGCCACATGCGGCGGGGCTACACCGTGGCCGACTACCGCGCCCTGGTGCAGAAGATCCGGCAGCGGCTGCCCGGCTGCGGCATCGCCACTGACGTCATCGTCGGCTTCCCCGGCGAGACGGAAGCTCAGTTCCAGGCCACCTATGATCTGCTGGCCGAGCTGAAGGTGGACGTGGTGCACGTGGCCGCCTACTCGTCCCGAACAGGTACCCTGGCGGCGCGCAAGATGGTGGACGACGTGCCGGACGAGGAAAAGAAGCGGCGGCAGCAGGCAGTGGATGAGTTGCAGGAGCGGATCGTAGGCCAGATCAATCGTCGCCTGCTGGGGCAGACGGTGGAGGTGTTGGTGGAGGAGCAGCACAAGGGCAAATGGCGCGGCCGCACCCGTACCAACAAGCTGGTCTTCTTTCAGGATGACGCTGACTGGCGCGGTCGGCTGGTCGCCGTGCGCATCACCTGGGCCGGGCCGTGGTCTATGCAGGGAGAGGTGGTGGCTGACACGTCTCCATAGGCAGGTGTCCATTCTACGCGTACGCGATAATGTATTTGCGAACGTACTGAGGATGTGATATCGTGGTGACAAATCAATGTTCCGAGGTGAAGACAATGGGCACTTTGTTTGCTGATCAGATCGTTTCCGTTACTGAGTTGCGGAGGAACCTGCCTGCCTATCTCGACACAGTGCGTAGTGGACGTCCCCTCTCCATCATGCAGGGCAATCGTGCTGATGTTGCCATCGTTCGACGAGAAGACATGGTCAGAGCATTCGAAGAGGCGGAGGAAGCCAAGAAGCTTGTCGCCGAGCTCGAAAGCTGGATCGAAACCTATGAGATACTGGCTGATGAAGCGTTCATGGCTGGCATTCAGGGCAGTGAGGAGGACATCGCTCAGGGCCGGTGCATTACGCTTGAGGGGTTAAAAGCGGAGCTGGGACTGTAGATGGCTGCGGTGAGGATTGCTGCTCGATGCCGGGAAGAGGACATATCCTCCTTGCCAAAGAAGGTCAGTGTCGGCATTGCCGGGAAACTGGATATCCTGGTTGTCAATCCGGAGTATGGCAAGGCCCTGCGGGGTGAGTTGGCGGGGTATCGCTCCGTCCGGATAGGGCGGCATCGGATCGTATACCGGTATGTGCTGGCTACGGATATCGTCTGGGTTTTGGCCGTTGGAATCCATAAACAAGGTGCGACCGCAGACATCTACGAGAAACTTGTCAAGTTGGCGCGCTCAGGCGGACTTGAGCCAGAGTAGGTTTGGCGAAACTGAAATGCGAGTGACACGTTTCCCCCAAACGTTGCACCCATCAATGAAGGCCATTTCATAGAGGAGACAAATGCGACACCACCACATATTCCCAGTTTTGTTATTGATACTGGCCTTGCTGGGCAGCATAGCTCCGCTCACCGCGGCAGCGCCGCAGGCTGTCCCCCTGACGACCATCGTCATTGACGGTGTCAAAGAGGCCGAGTGGGGTGACGCACTGGCCATGGACCCGCAAGGCGACATCAGCGAGCCCAACCTGGACCTGGTGGATCTCTACGCCGTTGAGGACGCCGACAACGTCTACGTTGGCCTCGACGCGTTGGCCTCCACCTGGGGCATGACCTACGGCATCTACATTGACGTGGACAACGTGGCCGGCAGCGGCGGCAACAGCGATCCCTGGGGCCGCGGCGTCACGGCAGTGGACCAGCACCGGCCGGAGTTTGCCCTCTACGTCTGGCATCGCGATGACGACACGCTGGAGGATGTCCAACTGGTCACCTGGAACGGTGCGGGTTGGGACTACCCCACGCTGGTCGGCCTGGGCGGCGAGCAGGGCTACGGCCCCGCCAACGACTGGCTGGAGGTCAAGATACCCAAGGCGGCGCTGGGGATCACTGGCGATGCCGCTTTCTACCTGGAAGCTTTCACCACCGGTGGCGGCGGCCATGCCCAGGATTCCGTGCCCAGCGATCCCAACGTCAACTACCCCGATCCCGACTGGGGTGGTGACGTGACCCAGCTATCGGCCTTTGCCGAGTTCCCGCCGCCGGCGGGCGGGCTGCTGGTCACTTTTCCCGGCAACTACCCCAGCGCGGCCGGTCTGGGCAACGACTGGGCGCCCGACAACCTGAACACTCAGGCCAGCGAGGACAACGGCGATGGCGTCTGGAAGTTCGTCACCGACCAGATCCTCGCCGGCAGCTACGAGTTCAAGGCCACCGTGGGCGGCACCTGGGACGAGAACTATGGCCTCAACGGCGTGCCGGGCGGCCCCAATGTCCCCTTCACCGTGGCCGAAGGCGACGCCGTGCACTTCTACTACGACCGCGGCGACAACTACGTGGCCAGCCGTCCTGGCTTCCGCATCCCCGTGCTGGTGGGCAACCTCATGGGGGCTGTGGGCGGTGCCGACTGGTCGCCCGACAACCTGGTGGGCTGGATGAAGGATCGTGACTTCGACGGTTGGTACGAGATCGCCCTGTTCATGCCTGAGGGCAACTACGAGTACAAGGTTGCTCTCAACGAAAGCTGGGCCGAGAACTACGGGGCGGAGGGCGTCCCCGGCGGCGCCAACATCACCTTGGCTGTGCCCGCGGGCGGCCAGCGGGTCACCTTCCGCTACAACGACACCACGCACCAGATCCAGGACAGCATCAACAACCCCGCCTTCCCCGAAGTGGGCGATGGCGACATCTGGTGGGACGGCCTGGGCCACAGCAGCCGCAGCGACCTCTACCGCCAGCCCTTCGGCGCCGTGGTCTTCGATACCGACGTGACCCTGCGCTTCCGCACCTACATGAACGACGTGCAGAGCGTCAAGGTGCGGGTGCAGAACCTGGCAGCGGGTGGCCAGCGGACACTCAACATGGTCAAGGCGGCCACCGATCCCCTGGCCGGCCCCTTCGGCTACGACTGGTGGGAGGCGACCTTCAACGTTGGCAACGCCGTCACGCTGCACAACTACACATTCGCGCTGCAGGATGGCAACCGCATCGTCTACTACGCCGACGATGCGGCGGAAGATGGCGGCTGGGGCGAGCCCAGCAGCGATCCGCCCCCAGCCAACCGGGCCTGGAACGTCTACACCTACCAGCCGGATTTCGCCACGCCCGACTGGGCCCAGAACGGGATCATCTACCAGATCTTCCCCGACCGCTTCCGCAACGGCGATCCGAGCAACGATTCCACGGATGCGGAGTGGTTCTACCCCGCCGAGAGGGGCCATCGCTTCCCCATCACGCCCTGGAACACCATCGTGCCCGATCCGGAGCCCAACAACCCGACGGACAACCCGGAGTGGTGGAGCACCTTCAGCAGCACCTCCTACGGCGGTGACCTGCAGGGCGTCATGGACAAGCTGGACTACCTGCAAGAGCTGGGCGTGACCGTCATCTACTTCAACCCCCTCTTCGAGTCGCCCTCCAACCATCGCTACGACGGGCGGAGCTATCGCCAGATAGATGACAACCTGGGCGTGGTGGGCGACTACGCCGCCAGCCTGGCCCTGTTCGAGGCCCTGGCCGACGAGATGGCCAACCGGGGCATGTCCATCATCCTCGACGCCGTGCCCAACCACCTTTCGTCCGACAGCCCCTTCTTCGACCGCTTCGGGCGGCACCCGGAGGTGGGCGCCTGCGAGGCCGTGGATAGCCCCTGCCGCAACTGGTTCTTCTTCGAACCGGCTATCCCCGCCGGCACGGGTGTGTGCGCTGGCGATACCAACTACCGGGCCTGGTTCGGCGTGGAGACGCTGCCGCAGGTCAACACGGCTCATCCCGACATCCTCGACTTCTGGTTCGGTGCTGACTCCACAGCCACCTACTGGCTGGAGAAGGGCGCCGACGGCTGGCGCGTGGACGTGGTGCCCGACGTGGTGGGTGTCAACCCCACCTTCTTCGAGCAGTGGCGAGACGTGACCAAGGCCGCCTATCCCGACTCCATCATGTACTCGGAAACCTGGGGCGAGCAGGACGCCCGCGAGCGGCTGCTGGGCGACGAGTTCGACAGCACCATGAACTACCGCTTCCGCAACGCCTTGCTGGGCTTCCTGCGTGACGACAACTTCAACGACAACGACGGCGGTGTGCAGGCGCTGACGGCGACCCAGTTCGAAAACCGGCTGCGGGCTATCCAGGAGGACTTGCCCAAGCCGGCCTTCGACGTGGCCATGAACCTGCTGGGCTCCCACGACACCAACCGCCCGGTGCGCGTGCTGGATCACGATGGCATAGACTATGGCACACTGACGCCCATCGGCGGCTTCGCCGACGGCCGCCAGCGGCTCAAGCTGGTGGCGGCGATGCAGTTGACGCTGCCCGGCGCGCCGACGATCTACTACGGCGACGAGGTGGGCCTCGTGGGCTTCGGCAGCGATGTGGGCCGCGACGACCCCTACAACCGCCAGCCCTACCCCTGGCCGGACGAACCGGACTACGACACGCTGCCCGACTGGCGCCGACAGCAGGCCGATCTGCTGGCGCACTATCAGGCGCTGGGCCAGTTGCGCAACAGCAAGAGCTACCTGCGCACCGGCTCCTGGGATACCTTCGTCGTGGACGACGCCGGCCTGTACGTCTATGGCCGCAAGGACGCCACCGGCGCGGCCATCGTGGCCGTCAACCGCGACGATGCCGCACACACGGTGGTGCTGGATCTGACCGGCTACGTGCCGCTGGGCGCCCATCTGGTGGATCCGCTGGACGGCGGCGCTCCCCTGGTGGCGGCTGCCGATACCACCTTCGACGTGGCGGCCATGGACTTCCAGATCTGGGTCACGGAAGAAGGGGTGGACATGACTGTGCCCTACTCGCCCCTCGTCATGGCCAGCAGCGAGGGCGATGGCCTGGTCACGCTGACCCTCTGGAACGACCATCCCGACCAGGCGCAGCACGTCATCTACCGTTCCATCGTGAACGGCGGCTACGCGCGCGTGGGCACGGTGGACTCGGGCACGCCGGGCAGCACGGTGGTGTTCACCGACGACACCGTGACCAACGGCCAGGCCTACTACTACCAGGTCACCACGGTGGCGAGCAAGGGCATGGAAAGCGCCCCCTCCGGCCCGGTGGTGCTCACGCCGCACCACACCATCGGCTGGGCCAACCTGCAGTGGCCGCCGGAGGTCAACCACGTCATCAGCGCCATCAACTCCACCGACAACATCTACGGTCAGGTGTGGATTGATGGCGTGACCAGCCAGCCGGGAGCGACGCCCAGCCTGATGGCCCAGGCGGGCTACGGCCCCGCTGGCAGCGTGCCTGCGGATGGCGGTTGGGTCTGGGTGGACGGCGAGTTCAACGTGGACGCTGGCAACAACGACGAGTTCAAGGCCAGCTTCCTGCCGGAGATGGTGGGCGAGTACGTCTACGTCTACCGCTACAGCACCACCGGCGGCCGCGAGTGGCTCTACGCCGACCAGAGCGGCCCGCTGCCCGACGCCAGCACGCTCAACCAGCCGGGCCTGCTGCACGTGCTGCCCAGCGACGACACCTCCGCGCCGGACGCGCCGAGCAATCTGCGCGAGGTCTCCCGCTCGGCCAACCAGATCACCATCGCCTGGGACGCCTCGCCCTCGGAAGATGTGCATCACTACTTGATCTGCCGCAACGAGGTGACGTGGCTGTTTGTCGCTTGCGACCACGCCGTGCGGGTGCCGGCCGACCAGACAACGTACACGGACACCGACGTCGTCACCGGTCAGACCTACGAGTACACGGTCTACGCCGTGGACGGCAGCTTCAACGTCTCCGCTCCCTCCAATGCCGTGCCGATCACGTCCGAGGTGCGGGATGTGCAGGTCACCTTCCGGGCGCACGTGCCGCCCTACACGCCGGAAGGCTCCACCGTCTACATCGCCGGTGACAATGCAGCGGTCTTTGGCGCCTCCTGGAATCCGGGCCACCAGGCCCTGACCCAGGTGGACGATCTCCTCTGGGAGTGGACGACGATGATCCTCGAGGGGACGGCTTTGCAGTACAAGTATGCCCGCGGCAGGTGGGAGATCAACGAGTGGTGGGGCGATCTGGTGGGTGTGGCGAATCGCCAGGTGACCATCGAGTTCGGCGCCGATGGCACGCAGTTGGTGGATGACATCGTCCACAACTGGCGCGACCTGCTGGCGGTGGAGGTCTCGCCCGCGCCCGGGGAGACGGAGCCTGACCTGAGCCAGATCACCGTGCTGGTCAACCGGCCCATCAACCCCGCATCGGCCTGGCAAGCGGGTCTGACGGTGGCGGATCAGGCCGGCAATCCGGTGCCGGGGACGGTTCAGTTGGCCGATGGCGGTGAACCGGCGTTCCTGGTCTTTACGCCCGATCCTCCGCTGGTCAACGACCAGATCTACACGGCGCTGTTCGGCCCCGGGCCTGTCGGCGCTGACAACGACGGTGTGGGGGTCCAGGTGCCCTTCTCCTGGACTTTCGGCCGAGAACTGGGTGACTTCGAGCTGGACACCAGCGGCTTCACTGCCAGTCCGACGGAGGTGATGCCGTATGAAGACGTGCGATTCGTGCTGACACCCAACAACCTGGGCAAGGCCGCCGACGTCTTCGTCTTCGTGCCTGTGTTGAACGTGCCGGTCACGGTGCGGCTGGACAGTCTCACCAATGGTGCCTTCCCCATCTACGGTGACTTCGCAGCGGCCCGGGTCGCGGCGATGTATGCCGAACAGGGATCTGAGGCAGTGCAGGCACTGTCGGTTGAGGGTGGTGGGATGCCCCTGTCGGGCATCGGCTGGCTGGGCACCGTGCCCCACGGGCAGAGCGAGCTCTTCCGCTTCCTGGCCGCGCCGTGGCTCCCGGGTCACTCCTTCAGCTTGCGGGCCGACGTCTATCTGCGCAGCGGCGAGCATGCTGCCAGCCTGCAGTCTGATGAGGTGACGGTATCTTTCCCCGAGCCGATGACGGAGACCTTCGCACCGCACCGGGATACCTACATCAGCAAGTTGGCGCCGGAGGCCAGCTACAGCCAGAACCGTTACCTCCGCCTGCGCCAGCCGGATGTGATGGAGGGGCTGCTGTACTTCAACCTCTCCCCCATCCCACCGGCGGCCACGGTGACCGAAGCAAAACTGAAGCTCTATCCGATTCTGCGCAGCGGCAACCAGGCGCTGAACCTGTCGGTTTATCCACTGGGCGAACGGTGGGCTTCCGATGTGACCTGGAACACCGCGCCGGCCTGGGTGGAACCGGCTGTGGCAACGATGGTCGTGGATGTTGTCGGTCAGGAGATCGAGCTGGACGTGACCGGGCTGGTGCAGCAGTGGGTGAATGACCCCTCAACCAACTTTGGCCTGGCGCTCGTGGCCCCCGCAGGCGAGAAGGTGATGTATGCCTTCATGGCTTCCGAGGCTGGGCCGTGGCCAATGCTCGAGGTGAGCTACCAGTAGCAGGCATGTGAAGAGATCTCCGATCCCTTCATGAGCTTCGGAGGTCTCTGTTTGGGACTTCGGATTCAGCGGAGACGATATGAGCAGAGGAGGAGGAAGCGGAGAGGGCAGGGAGTGAGGTCTTGATCTGCACATGCCGGCAGAAACAGAACACGCCGGGCTGTGGAGTGCATGCCACAACCCGGCGTGTGTTCGCGCAAGTTGGGTTCATGGCGCGCTTCACCCACAGCGCATCGGGGAAGCGCTCTTCTCGATAAAGGTAGTAGAACGTCCTCCTGCACGCACTTACTGACTCACTCACTCACTGCCGTGCAGGAGGACGTTGCTGCTGTTTGGGCTACGGATCCGGAATGCAGAGCTTCTGGCCGACCCAGATGAAGTTCGGGTCCGTCAGGCCGTTGGCGGCCATGATCGCCGACACCGAAACGCCGTAGCGCATGGCGATGTAGGAGAGCGTCTCGCACTTCTGCACTACGTGCCAGGTCACGCAGGGCGGGGGCGTCGTCTTCTGGCGGTTGGTGAAGCTCACGTGGGTGCAGTCGAACTTGGGCGGGAAGGTGACCGTGGCCTTGTAGGAGGTCGCTGACACAGGCCACCAGCCCCCCTGCACCGTCTCCTCGACCACGTAGGTGCCCGGATCGAGATTGCCGAAGAGGTAGTAGCCGGTGCCGTCGGTGGTCGTCGTGGCCAGCACGTTGCCCTTCAGATCGAGGAGCTTGACCTCCCAGTTGGGCAGACCGGCGCCGTCGTAGATGTCCTTCTTGTAGCCGTCAATGCAGATGTCACGCTTTACCTGCTTGTTGACGAAGACCACGATGGCGATGACCGGCTCGTCGCTGGGCTCCAGAGTCACCTCGAGCTGGGGCGGCGAGATCGGCTTCCACCCGGACTGCAGTTCTTCCCAGACCAGGTAGTCGCCCATGGGCAGACCGCAGAACTGGAAGTAGCCCGTGCCATCGGTCCAGGCGTGCTGCGTCTGGCCGGTGGCCACGTTCTGGATGGTGATGTTCCACAGGGGCAGGCCGACCTCACGGTCGTCTATCTTCCAGCCCTCGATGCAGCCACTGGGCGGCTCGTTGCGGAAGGTGGGTGCAGGAACGTCCATGCCAGGGCCAGGATAGGTGACATCCACCTCGATCCGTTCGCCGGCCAATGCCGTCCAGCCGAGCAGACGCTCCTCTTCGAAGACCCACGTTCCCAGGGTCACGCCGCAGATGCGGTAGTGGCCGTTGGGCTCGGAGATGGTCTCCAGGACCCAGTCAGGGTTGTCCTTCGGCCAGGCGCTGATCGTCCAGCCACCCAGGCCGAAGCCCTTGTCATCCAGCTTGTAGCCCTGGGCACAGAGGTCGGGTGGGCGATTCTTGAAGCGTACCTGCTGGCACACTTCCTCGTTGTCCACGGTCACCGGGAACTTGTCCGCCGTCACAGGCGTCCAGCCGGCCTGGACTGTCTCCCAGAGGATCCACTCGCCGAAGACCAGATCGTCGAGGCGGAAGTAGCCCTGCTCATCGGTCTCGGTGCAGAACTGGATCGCTGGCGCGCTGTTGAGGTAAGTGCACACCTCCCAGCCCGGCAGCGGGCGGTGCTGGTCGTCAACCTTGTACCCCTCCACACAGCCGGTCGGCAGGCGGCGGTTCTTGAAGACCAGCTTGCCGCAGTCCTCGTCGTCGGCCATGGGATGCAATTCGATCTCCATCTCGCCGGTGTCGGGGTCTGCGGGTTCCCACGGATAGGGCAGGAGCTCTTTGACCAGCCACTTGCCCGGCTTCAGATCGTCGAAGCGCACCTGACCGCCCTTGTCGGTCACTCCCGATAGCCACTCTCCATGATACTTGGGCTTGATCTGGATCTCCCAGCCTTCCAGCGTCGAGCCCTCCTCGTCCTGCTTGGACACGATCAGGCAGGCCGGGATGGGCACTTGCTTGTTCTTGAAGCGGATCTCGTAGCAGCCGCTGTGGCCGTACTCCAGTTCCTTCTGGAACTCGCTGGCCGTCACCGGCTCCCAGCCTCGCGGCACCTCCTCCCAGAAGGTCCACAGGCCGGGGGTCAGGTCGTCGAAGTAGAAGTAGCCGTTTTCGTCTGTCACGGCCTCCAGGCTGGCGCCTTCCGTCTCTGCGTAGACGACGAAGCCAGGCACGCCGCGGTGCTTGTCATCCACTTTGCGCCCTTCCACGCAGATGCCGCCGGGCTGGGGTTTGGTGCCGCCACCGCCAGCGGTGGGCAGGCAGAGCGTCTGGCCAACGTAGATGAAGTCGTAGTTGCGCAGGGTGTTGGCCTGGGCCAGTTCCGATGTGCTGACCCCGTAGCTCTGGGCGATGGTGCTCAACGTCTCGCCACGCTGCACGACGTGCGTGCCCGTGCAGGCTGGCGCCGCGGCAGCTTTGCCCAGTCCTGCCGAGGTCGCCAGCGAGCCAACGAACACCGCTGCCGTCAGTACCAGCACAGCCGCCAGGGTCAGGCTCAACGAGCGCTGCCATCTTTTGAACCTCATGATGCCTTCCTCCCTTCTTTTTTCTTCATGCCTTCCGTGTGTTTGTGTTAGAGGACAGCGCACCGATCGGCGCTGCCTGTGCGGGGTTCATTCCAATCTGCCGCGCTGGCCTGGCACCGCGCCCCCTGCACTCCTGCACCAGGCCAGCGACAACTTACGGATCGCAGACCCATAGCTCCTGTCCGACGTAGATGACGTGGGGGTTGACGATGCCGTTGTCGGCGACGATCTGGGCCACCGTCGAGCCGTAGGCGGCAGCGATGCCGCTGAGGGTATCCCCTCTCTGCACTACGTGGGTCCAGCACGGCCACAGGAGGCCCGTGCAACGCCAGTTGATCTCCGCGGTGTTGTCATTCACGTTGATCACGCAAGCGGGCGCGCAGCCCGGTTCGACGATATCCAGGTCAATCCACCAGGTGCCCGTGTTCTCATTGCAGAAATGGGTCTCTTTGAGCTGGCCCTGTTCCAGGCACTCGCTGTCCTGGGCGATCTGCAAAGCCTCCTGGTAACTGAGCCGGGCCCCGGTGGTCTTGTCCACACAAACCTCCTCGGGCGGCTCAGGCCCGCACTCCCGCAGGCTGATCTCGTCCAGGTTGACATCCAGCTCCTCGTAGGCGTTGCCCCACTTCTTCCAGGCCCGGAAGAACAGGGTGATCTTGCTGCTGGGAGCTGCGAAGCGGACGCTGAAGGGAGCCATCGCTCCGGGAGCCGTGCGCGGGTAGATATCGTCCCAGGGGATCTCCTGCCAGTTGCTCACCTTGGTCCAGTCGCTGCTGCCGTCGGTCGTGTAGCCCCACTGCACGCGGTAGCGGTAGGGGTCGCCATCCCAGCCCCGCTCGCCCTGGCGCATCATGCCGTAGAGCGATAACTCGTACGTCGCCCCTGGCCACAGCCCGCAGACGGTTTGGTAGATGCCGGCGTAGCGGTCGGGATCCGAGGCCCCTCGGCAGTAGGTGTTGATCTCGATGAGCTGCGAATGCTCGCCGCCAGCGACCACGGGATCCCACATGTCGTCGTAGAAGCCGTAGGTGGCCGCGCCGCCGTTGTCGAAGTTGCTCCATCCCTTGCCCACGCCGTTCATGAAGCCGCCCTCAAAGTTGCCGTTGGCCAGCAAGTTGGGGCCGGCGCAGGTGATTTCAGGTTCGGGCTTTGGCTCCGGCTTGGGCTTCTCGACCTCGCATGGCTCCACGCAGGGCTCAAAGCAGACGACCGGCGCAGCGCCGACGAGGCTGATGCCGTCGAGGTTGACGTCCAGCTCGCGGTACCAATCTCCCCACTTCTTCCACACGCGCACGAACACGGTCAGCTTGTGGCCTTGGGCCTTGACCTGGGTGCTGTATTCGTCGAAGCTGCCGGGGCTGGTGCGGGAGTAGTAGTCGTCCCAGGGGAGTTCGGTCCAGTCGGTGACCGCTGTCCAGTCATTACCGCCGCGGTGATCGAAGCCTACTTGCACCCGATAGCGCCAGGGGTCGGAGCCACCATCGTCGGCCCGGAGCAGGCCGCGGATGGCGAAGTCGTAGGTCTCGCCGACGATGACGTCCACCGTCTGGAAGATGCCGGCGTAGCGGTCGGGGTCGCCGCCTATCTCCTTGGTGTTGATCTCAATGAGCTGGGAGTGTTCGCCGTCCCACACCACGGGGGCCCACATTTCGTCGTAGAAGCCGTAAGCGGCCGCTCCCCCGTTGGTGAAGCACTGCCAGCCATTGCCTACCATGCCACAACCGTCCTGGTAGGTGAATCCGTCCTCGAAGTCACCGTTGCTCAGCAGTTCGGCGTCCACGGTCGCCAGGGGGCTGGAAGCGACCAGGGAAACGCTGAGCAGCAGAGCGAACAGGGCTGCGAGAGCCCATACCCTTCTTCGTGCCGACATAGCGTACTTCCTCCTTTCTGAAACCGTGATCGGGTCTTCAATGCGCATCCCCTGGGGACGGCGGGGTGGAGGATGTCGTGCTTTATCGTAGCCCGATCATGTCCTGTGGCGGACTGGCCTTGGCGTCCATCCGCAAAACCGCTGATTCTGCCTTGCGGCCCTTTGACTATGCGCAGGGCAAGCCGGGAACCGCTTCGTGTAGTCTCTTGGTCTTCGGATGGGCCTGTGCTGGCCGTTCGCCTGCCTGATACAGCACCCTGGATGTCTTCGATTGACCAAATTATAGCACATTCTTTCGGTGTTGTCAAATACGATTGTGAGGGTATTGACGTGATTTCAGCAGTGATCGGTCACAGCGCGTTGCTTTTCCAGGCTTCCAGAGCGGCCAGGGAGCGTTTCGCATAGGCATCGTAACGGCGCCGTTTGTTGCGCACAAGAGGATAAAGCGAAGGCAGCAGGCCGAAGTTCGCTTTCATGGGTTGGAACTGGTCTGGTTCAGCGTGGGTGACATAATGCAACAGAGCGCCCATCATCGTCTCCGGTGGCGGGGCAAGGGGCGGCTGGCCCCGGATGACGCGCACCGCGTTCAGCCCGGCCAGCAGGCCGCCGGCGGCGGCGCTCACGTAGCCCTCGCTGCCGGTGATCTGTCCGGCGAAGAAGAGATCGGGACGAGTGCGGAATTGCAGGCTCGGCTCCAGGAGCAAGGGGGAGTTTATGAAGGTGTTGCGGTGCATCTGTCCCAGGCGCACGAACTCCGCTTCTTCCAGGCCGGGGATCAGGCGCAGCACCCGCGCCTGTTCGCTCCAGGTGATGTTGGTCTGGAAGCCCACCAGGTTGTAGAGGGTGCCGGCCAGGTTGTCCTGCCGCAACTGGACGGCGGCGAAGGGCCGCTGGCCGGTGCGTGGGTCGCGCAGCCCCACGGGGCGCATGGGGCCGAAGGCCAGCGCCTCGGGCCCGCGGGCGGCCAGCACCTCCACCGGCAGGCAGCCCTCGAAGAAGCGCTCGTCCTCCTTCTCGAACTGCCGCAGCTCGATGGTCTCCGCCGCCAGCAGCGCCTCCACGAAACCGTAGTATTCGTCGCGGTTCAGCGGGCAGTTGACGTAATCTCCCTGGGCCTGGGCATCGCGGTCGCGGTCGTAACGGGACTGCCGCCAGGCAGGGGGCATGCGCACCGATTCCAGGGTGACGATGGGGGCCATAGCGTCGTAGAAGTGGAGGTAACGTTGGCCTGTGAGCTCGGCGATGGCGCGGGCCAGGGGCGCGGAGGTCAGCGGGCCAGTGGCGATGACGGTGGGGCCTGCGGGGATGGCGGTGACTTCCTCCCGGCGCACGGTGACGAGGGGGTGGCTGGTCACGGTCGTGGTGACGGCCTGGGCGAAGGCCTGGCGGCCCACGGCCAGCGCGCCGCCGGCGGGCAGGGCGGTGGCGTCGGCGCAGCGGATGATGAGCGAGCCCAGCCGCCGCAACTCCTCTTTCAGCAGCCCCTGTGCCCGATCCACCAAGTTGGAACCCAGCGAATTGGAACAGACCAACTCGGCGAAGAGACCAGTGCCGTGCGCCGGGGTCATCTTCTCTGGCCGCATCTCGTAGAGCGTGACCGGCACGCCGCGCTGGGCCGCCTGCCAGGCGGCTTCCGAACCGGCCAATCCCGCGCCGATAACGATCAACTTGTCCATAAGCTGTCCTCCTTGCCTCTTTCCGCTCGCATTTTACCATAATCGGACTCAGGCGTCAAGCCGATTTGCTGGACGGTGATTCTGTGGTATACTTGGCCCGCACAAGCGAAAATCCCAAGGACGAGGAGGTGAAACGATGACCGACCGAGCACCGGAACAGAAGCCCCGAAACTACCGCATCCACACGGAGATCACCCGCAGCGCCATCCTGCACGTGGAGGATGCGCTGGAGATCGGCAAGCTGCGGCTGTTGCTCTTCCGCTACCAGCGCGGCGAGGGCGCACAGGCTTCCGCCAGCCATTATCTGGACCTGGCCGACGCCCGCGTGCTCTGCTTCGATCTGGCCCAAGGGCGGCTGGCGGAGAAGTTCGTGGACTACAAGGGCAGCCCCAGCGGCCGCGATGGTCAGCCCCTCAGCCGGGTGCTGAAGATCGAGGACCGGGGCGAGCGGGCGCGTAATCCCATCGTCGTGGAGATCACCAACGGGCCGGGCGAGTTGCTGGGCGAGGGGGCCATCAAGCCGGCCGGCGAGCCGGATGCGGTGGTGGCCATCTTGCTGAGCCGCTGGCAGGCGCGGCGGCTGGCCCTGGCCGTGCAGGCGCACCTGGCCGCCTGGGAGGCGATCACCTTCCGCCAGCGCACGGCGCAGCCCGCTGACCGTTTGCGGGAGGCCGATCCGGCAGAGTTGTATCAGGTGGGGACGTCGGAGGACGTAAAACGTGAAACGTAAAACGTAATCTCGTTTTAATGTCTTACGTTTCACGCTTTACGTTTTACGGCTTCCCCGCCCTCGCCGGTGTTCTCTAGAAGACGTATAGCACCACGACGACGGCCAATCCCCACAGGGCCACGCAGGCCAGCAGCGGCTTGTCCCGCAGCAGCAACTCCTCCGGCGCGCCACCTTCACTCCGCACGTAGATCAGGTACAGGTAGCGGAAAAAGAAGTACAGCACGAAGGGAATGGTCAGCATCATGGTGTGATTGGCGGGCAGGTTGGGGGCCGAGAAGGTGTAGAAGGAATAGGCGATGGTGGCCGCCGAGGTGACCATGACGATCATGCTGTCCAGCAGCCGCCGATTGTACTCCTCCAGGCTGGTGCGGTGCGCGTTGGCGTTTTCTTCGCCCAGCAAGGTCAGTTCGTGGTGCCGCTTGCCGATGGCGATGAAGAGAGCGAACAGCGTGATGAGGATGTACAGCCAGGGGGAAAACCTTTCGGCCTGGACGACGAGCACGCCGGCGACGACGCGCAGCAGGTAGAAGGAGGCCACGAGGAGCACGTCTATGATGACGATGTGCTTGAGCCAGAAGGAGTAGGCGACGTTGAGTGCGAGATAGCTCACGATGACCAGGCCAAAACCGAGGCTCAGCCAGAATGCGGCCAGCAGGGAGATCATGGCGAAGATGATGGCTGCCACCACCGCCACCTGGGGCGACAATGCGCCCGAAGCCAGGGGGCGGTGTCGTTTTGTGGGGTGCTGGCGATCCTTTTCCCGATCCACCAGGTCGTTGAGCAGGTAGACGGTGCTGGACGCGAGGCAGAATATGACGAAAGCCAGCACCGTCCTGGCGAGCGGCCCTGGCTGCAGCAATTTCTCGTCGAAGACGAGGGCAACGAAGACGAAGCCGTTTTTCAGCCACTGCTTCGGACGCATGGTTTTCAGCAAAGCTTTGAGCATGGGTGATCTCTCCGGGTGTTCTGTGACAGGGGCTCATGATACCTCATCTTGCCCGCGGCGTCAATTCTGGATTCCCTGGGGATGTGACGCACTGTCCAGGGCATCGTTCGAGCGGAGCTTGACAATTCCCTCGTTTGCGGCTATGCTTGGCGCGTGAGCAAGCAACGTTTGGACCTGCTGCTGGTGCAGCGGGGCCTGGCCGCCAGCCGCGAGCGAGCCCAAGCGCTCATCCGCGCCGGTCAGGTGTTGGTGAACGACGAGGTGGCCGACAAGCCGGGACGCCGTGTGGCCGCGGACGCGGCGCTGCGTCTGCGTTCCCGCCTGCCCTACGTCTCCCGCGGTGGGTTGAAGCTGGAAGCGGCGCTGGATGCTTTCGGGCTCGACGTCGCCGGCTGGGTGGTGGCCGACGTGGGCGCCTCCACCGGCGGCTTCACTGATTGCCTGCTGCAGCGAGGCGCGGCGCGCGTCTACGCCATTGACGTGGGCTATGGGCAACTGGCCTGGAAGCTGCGGCAGGATCCCCGCGTCGTGGTCATGGAACGCAGCAACGTTCGCTTCCTGGAGCGTTTGCCGGAGCCGGTGGATCTGGCGACGGTAGACGTCTCCTTCATCGGCCTGGAGCTGGTGCTGCCCGTCGTGCAGCGCTGGCTGAAGCCGCAAGGCCACATCGTCGCTCTCGTCAAGCCGCAGTTCGAGGCGGGGCGGAAACAGGTGGGCAAGGGTGGCGTGGTGCGCGATCCTGCCGTGCACCGCCAGGTGCTGACGCGGCTGACCGGCTGGGCGGTCGAGCAGGGCCTGCATGTGCTGGGCCTCATCCCTTCGCCCATCACCGGCCCCAAGGGCAACGTGGAGTTCCTGCTGCATCTGTCGCCGACCTCGCTGGAAGGCGCCGCCGCTGATTTGTTGGAGCTGGTAGACACGGCGCTAACATCCCCCTCCCTCGCAGGGAGGGGTTAGGGGAGGGTGGGATTCGCGCCGATATCTCACCCCCTCCCTAACCCTCCCCCTCGTAGGGGGAGGGCAGGGTGGGGGTCTCTCCCTCGCCGGGGGAGGAGCTTCTCGCTCTCCCTGGGTGCTTATGCTGAGAGAACCGATGACTGACCCTGATCTGAAAACACTCTGCGCCTTCCTGCTCGATCTCGACGGCGTGGTCTACCGCGGCGACACGCCGCTGCCCGGCGCGGTGGAGTTCATCAGCGAGCTGCAAGCGCGGCGCGTGCCCTTCCTGTTCATCACCAACAACTCCACGCGCACGCCGGCGCAGTACGTGGCTAAGCTGGCCCGCATGGGACTGCGCGTGGGCGAAGAGAAGATCCTGACCTCCTCCCTGGCCACGGCGGCTTACCTGGCCACCCTCGCGCCGCCGGGCACACCGATCTACGTCATCGGGGAGACGGGGCTGCGCCAGGCCCTGGCGGCGCGTGGTTTCCTGGTCACCGGCGACCACGCCGCGGCCTGCTACGTCGTGGCCGGGCATGACACGGCCTTGACCTGGCCCAAGCTGGCCGCGGCCACGCTGGCCATCCGCCGCGGCGCGGCCTTCATTGCCACCAACCCCGACCGCACGCTGCCCACGGAGGAGGGGCTGGTGCCTGGAGCGGGCGCCATCCTCGCCGCATTGGAGGCGGCCAGCGGCGTCCCGCCCCAGGTCATCGGCAAACCGGAAGCGGGCATCTTCCGCCAGGCGTTGGCGCGACTGAGCATGAGCCCCGAATATGTTGCCATGATTGGCGACCGGCTGGAGACGGACATCCTCGGCGGGCATAGGGCGGGACTGCGCACCATCGCCGTGCTGAGCGGCGTGACCACCGCCGACGAGTTCGCCCAGGCCAATCCACAACCCGACTGGGTGTTCGAGAATCTGGCAGCCCTCTTTGCCGCTTGGTCTTCGCATGTGCCCAACTGGCGTGAAAGTAAAATGTGAAACGTGATTGTGCGTCAACGTCCTCACGTTTGGCGCTTCACGTTTCACGTTGTCGCTGCCTTGACTTCCCTCCGCAGCTGGGGTATACTCTCGCCCATGCTACCAATGACTGGAAAGGATGCGCGTCCCATTCAACTGCTGGACCTGACCCATCAAGAGGTGGGTGAACTGTTGGCGCGGTGGGGCGAGCCGCTCTATCGCGCCGAGCAACTCTGGCGCTGGCTCTACCGCGATCTGGCGGCCGACTTCGCGGCCATGACCAACCTGTCGCAACCGCTGCGGGAGCGGCTGGCCGGGGAGACGTCTTACCAGCCGCTGGAGCTGGTGGAGGAGATCGTCTCCCGCGACCGGCTGACGCGCAAGTCGCTCTTCCGCCTGGCTGACGGCGAGACGGTGGAGACGGTGCTCATGCTCTACAAGCAGCGGCGCACGGTTTGCGTCTCCACGCAGGTGGGCTGTGCCATCGGCTGTCCCTTCTGCGCCACGGGGCAGGCGGGGTTCGTGCGCAACCTCACGGTGGGCGAGATCGCGGCCCAGGTGCTGCACTACGCCCGCTGGCTGGCCGATCCCCAGGCGCACGGAGGGGGAGCGGCGGCGGCCGAGCGTTCGGCGCGGCTATCCAACGTCGTCGTCATGGGCATGGGTGAGCCCCTGGCCAATTACGAGGCCACCTGGCAGGCGCTGGAGACCCTCAACGACCCGCAGGGGTTCGCCCTGGGTGCCCGCCACATGACCCTTTCCACCGCCGGATTGGCGCCGGGCATCGAGCGCATGAGCCGGGAGAAGTTGCAGATCGGCCTGGCCGTGTCGCTCCATGCGCCCACGGACCGCTTGCGCAACAAGCTGGTACCGGTGAACCGCCGCTACCCGCTGACGGAGCTGATGGCCGCCTGCCACCGCCACGTCAAACGCACGGGGCGGCGCGTCACCTTCGAGTATGCCTTGTTGCAGGGCATCAACGACAGCGACCAGCAGGCTGAGCAGTTGGCGAAGCTGCTGCAAAGGCTGCTGTGCCACGTGAACCTGATCCCCGTCAACCGCGCGGAGGGCTCGCCTTACCAGCCGTCGTCCAGGCAGCGCACCCAGAGCTTCCTGCGCGTCTTGCAGGAAGCGGGCATCGCGGCCACGGTGCGGCTGCGGCGGGGTCTGGACATCGAAGCCGGCTGCGGGCAACTCCGCCAACGCCAGGCTGCGGCCAATGACTGAGGAGGCCGCTTTGCGTTTTTCGCCGAACGGGTGTATGATTGCCCCTCAGGAGCATTGTTGTGATCAAGATCGCTGCCTCCGTCCTGGCTGCTGATTTTGCCCGACTGGGCGCGCAGGTCGCCGAAGCGGAAGCGGCCGGTGCTGATTGGATTCACGTGGACGTGATGGATGGCCAGTTCGTGCCCAACATCACCATTGGGCCGCCGGTGGTGACTTGGCTGCGACGGTGCACGCAACTGCCGCTGGACACCCATCTGATGATTGAACGGCCGGAGCGACATCTGGCGGCCTTTGCCAAAGCGGGCGTGGATCGGCTGACGGTGCACGTGGAAACTTGCCCGCACCTGCACCGCACGGTGCAGCAGATCCGGGCCCTGGGCATGCAGCCGGGCGTGACGCTCAATCCGGCCACACCATTGGCGGCGCTGGAGGAGATCCTGCCCTACGTGGACCTGGTGCTGGTGATGACCGTTAACCCCGGGTTTGGCGGCCAGGAGTTCATCCCCAGCATGCTGGACAAGATCCGGCGCTTGCGGGACAGGCTGGATGCACTGGGTTCGCCGGCGGAACTGGAGGTGGACGGCGGGATTGATGCGGAGACCACGCCGGCGGTCGTGGCCGCGGGCGCCACGGTGCTGGTGACGGGCACGTCTGTTTTCCGGGCGGAAGAAGGGATCGCCGCAGCCATGCAGCGGCTGCGGCGGGCGAGCGGAGAATGAGAACGCCCCTGGTCGCGACCAGGGGCAGCATTGGGGGTTCTAGAAAACAGGCACAAGACCTGACAGGTTTCGGGAACCTGTCAGGTCTGGCTAGCGAGTTTTGTGCAGCGTCTTCAGGCACTTGGTGCACAACGCCAAACGTTTCTTCTGCCCATCCTTGACCACGGTCACCCGCTGGATGTTGGGTGCCCAACGGCGGTTGGTCTTGACGTGGGAGTGACTGACGTTGTGTCCAAACTGTGGACCTTTGCCGCAGAGTTCACATTTTGCCATTGCGATTACCCCCTTCTGGGCTCCGGCGGCGAGCCGGAGGATAGTTGACCGTCAGGCGGGGGCCTGCCCCGCTCAGA
>JACNHM010000480.1 GCA_014383605.1 Chloroflexota bacterium | reverse complement strand
AAAATTTCTAACAGTGAGCAAGCAAAGAAAGAAGGAGGTAGTCAATGTATCCCGTACCAGGTCGGTGCCCAGTTTGTGGTGAAGAGACGACGGTGACGCGCGTGTATTGTCGTCAGTGCGATACAGCCGTGGAGGGGCGTTTCTCCCTGGGCAAGTTTCACCGCCTCGCCCCTGAGCAGTTGCAGTTCGCCGAGACCTTTATCCGCTGCGAGGGCAAGATCACGCGAGTGGAGGAAGAGATGGGACTCTCCTATCCCACCGTGCGAGCGCGGTTGCACGACCTCATCCGCGCGATGGGCTATGAGGTGGGAACAGAGCCAATCGGCGTCTCGCCTGAGGAACGGCGGGTCATCCTGGAAGAGCTGGCCCAGGGCAAAGTCTCTGCTGAAGAGGCGCTGACACTTTTGCAAGGGCAATAAGCTCGAATCAGAAGTTGACGAATCACATACAGAGGAGGTGTTAGACATGGCAGCATCGAAAGAAGAACGGGCGCAGATTCTTCAAATGATCAGCGAAGGAAAGATCTCTGCGGAGGAGGGGGCGCGGCTTCTGAAAGCCATTGCGTCCCATGACCGCCCAGGGCGGACGGCGGGGGCAAGTGAGGCTTTGAGTGAGCGCTGGCTGCGCGTTCGGGTGTTCAACACGGTAACGGGCAAGCCGAAGATCAACTTCAGCCTGCCAATGGGGTTGGTCAGCGTAGGGCTCAAGCTGGGCGCTCAGTTCGTGCCCGAGTTGGCGGACATCGAAGACGAGTTAATGGCCGCCGCAGGGGAAGGCACACAGGGCAAAATCCTGGAAGTCGAAGACCCTGAGGACGACGAACGAGTAGAGATTTTTATCGAATAGCACTTTACAGGAGGTAAAAATGTATCAGAAAAGAATCTCGACATCGGAATCTCCCCGCGTAGAGGTGACTGCCTGTCAGGGAGATCTGGTGGTAGCGACGTGGGACAACGCAGAAGTTTTGATCGAAGTGGAGGGCGAAGAGGTGTTGACTGTTGAAGAGCGAGAGGATACGATAGCCCTGGTTGCCAACCGTGATTGCAGCCTGACTGTGCCAGCCGGCGCTTCTCTCGTCGTCATCCAGGCTCAGGGCAATCTCTTCGTGCAGGGAGCACGCGGATCCATGGAGGCGACTACTGTGCAGGGAGACGCACAGTTCCAGGATGGCGCCGCCAGCACGTCGTTGAGCACAGTCCAGGGCGACCTGATGGTGGAGCGCTGGGGTGCCGCTGTTAGCGCCGGCGCTGTCCAGGGCGATGCCAGGGTGCGGCAAGTGGACGGGCCTGTGGAGTTTGGCACAGTGAATGGCGATCTGTTGGCGGAAGAGATCAATGGGCCGCTGTCGGCGCGGTCAGTGGCAGGCGATGCTTCCCTACGTCAGTTGAACGGCATGCTTTACCTGAGTGACGTTGGCGCAGACTTGGTCGGCCGAGCTTGGACAGCGGGCGCAGATGTAGCGCAGGTGGGCGGCGACCTCTCGCTCAAGACGGTCTTTGCCGGGCCATTTACCTATGACATTCAGGCCCGGGGCAATCTTGTCGTCAAGGCCCTGCCAGGTAGTAACGCAGCGTTCACTCTCCAGACAGCCAAAGGACAAATCAGAGCCAAAGGCATCACTGGGAAGATGATGGAGGAAGGGCAATGGAAGGGCGCGGTCGGGGATGGCGAGGCGCAGGTCACACTGACTTCCACGCACGGCAACGTGTTGCTCAAGACCGTGGGCGAAGGGGATGATGAACAAGAGCGTGACGCTTTTGCCATCCTGGCTGCCGACCTGGGCAGGATCGGCGCCGAGGCTGGCGTGGCAGCTCAGGAGTTGGCCTGGCGCATCCAACAGCGGGTGGCCGACAAGCTGTCCACGATTGACCTCGAAGCCATCGCCCGCCGCGAGGCAGAAAAGGCGCGCCGACAGGTGGAACGGGAAGTTGCCAAGGCGCAGCGCGTCGCAGAGAAGACACGGCGCAAGGCGGAGCGAGTTCAGCAGAAAGCGCAGCAGAAAGTAAGGCGGCACTTCGAGTGGGATGCAGGTCGCGGCAGGCGGCGCACGGCGGGACGGGACCAGGCATCCAGCGAAGAGGAACGCCTGGCGGTGCTCAAGATGCTGGCCGGGGGCAAGATCTCCACTCAGGAGGCCGAAACCCTCTTACAAGCCCTGGAAGGCTGAGAGTTGAAAAATAAGCAAAACAGGTAGCAACAGTACAAGAAGCCCTGGCATTTTGCCAGGGCTTTTGCTTTGCGACGAGACATGGTATAATCTACTGACGGCACAACAACCACAAAGCGAGACTTGACATGATAACGAAGGAACGCTACAATGTGAACCGCGAGCGATTTTGATTGACCAAAACGACGTTTGAGCCGCACAGATACTGAGGAAGGTAGGTGAAGAGCCATGATTGATTTCGGCCGTGAGGTGTGTGGCAATATGGCATTGTCAGCCAAGCGGGAGTGGCTGGTGACCAACGGCATCGGCGGCTATGCATCGGGAACCGTGGCCGGCTTGCTCACCCGCCGCTACCACGGCCTGCTCATCGCTGCCCTCAAGCCGCCGCTGGGGCGCACTCTCTTGCTCACCAAGCTGGACGAGACGGCCACCTACGACGGCCACGCCTATCCGCTGTTCGCCAACCGCTGGGCTGTTCCCATCCCATCCCTCTGCCATGAGCGGGGTAGGGAGTGGGATGGGGTAGAACCAATCGGCTTCCATCACTTGCAGCGCTTCCACCTGGAAGGCACAACGCCGGTGTGGACCTTCGCTTGCGCCGATGCCCTGCTAGAAAAGCGAGTCTGGATGCAACCCGGCGCTAACACGACCTACATTCGCTACGACTTGCGCCGGGCCGCCGCGCCGCTAGCCCTGAGCGTCAAGGCCGTCGTCAATCACCGGGACCACCATGGCAACACCTATGCCGGTGACTGGCAGATGCACGTCGAACCGTTAGCGCGCGGCCTGCAGGTGACGGCTTTCGATAAGGCAGCGCCCTTCTACCTGCTCTGTCCTGAGCTACGTCCTGAGCCAACCGAAGGGCTTGCCAAAGGACTGAGCGACCGCGCCGAGGCGATGCCTCAGCACGAATGGTACCGGGAATACTTCCTGAGCATCGAGAGATGTCGCGGACTGGACGCCCTGGACGACAACCTCTATGCCGGCCACTTCCGTGCCGTGTTGCATCCTGGAGAGTCGCTCACCCTGGTAGCCAGCACCGAGGCGACGCCGAACCTGGATAGTGCATCGGCCTACGCCGAGCGGCAGGAACATGAACAGCGGATGGTGACGCAGAGCGGCCTTACTGACGCGCCTCCCTGTGTGCAACACCTGGTCCTGGCCGCCGACCAGTTCATCGTGCGCCGCCCCTTGCCCGACGAGCCCGGCGGCCGTTCGGTCATCGCCGGCTACCATTGGTTTGGCGACTGGGGCCGCGACACCATGATCAGCCTGACGGGTCTGACGCTGGTCACCGGTCGCCACGACGTGGCCGCGCGAATCCTGCGCACATTTGCCCATTTCGTGGACCAGGGCATGCTGCCCAACCGTTTCCCGGACGGAGACGAGTCGCCCGAGTACAACACCGTGGATGCCACCCTCTGGTACTTTGAAGCCATCCGCGCCTATCACGCCGCAACCAATGATGACGCGCTGGTACGCGGCCTCTTTCCGGTGCTGCAGGAGATCATCGAATGGCACCAGCGCGGCACACGCTACAACATCCGCATGGACCCCGCCGATGCCCTGCTCTACGCGGGAGAGCAGGGCGTGCAGCTCACTTGGATGGATGCCAAGGTGGGCGATTGGGTGGTTACGCCGCGCATCGGCAAGCCAGTGGAGATCAATGCCCTATGGTACAACGCCCTACGTATCATGGCTGACTTCGCACGCCTTCTGGGAGAGCCAGCCGACGGCTACGAGGCTCTGGCGGAACGAGCGTGCTCCGGGTTCGCTCGCTTCTGGAACGAAGCGGCCGGCTGCTGCTACGACCTACTCGACGGCCCAGAGGGTAATGACCCGGCCCTGCGTCCCAATCAACTGTTCGCCGTCTCCCTGCCCCACAGCCCGCTGACCAGCCGGCAGCAGCGCGGCGTGGTGGATGCCTGCGCTCGCCACCTGCTCACCTCCCACGGGCTGCGCAGTCTGGCGCCTCATGATCCGGCCTACATTGGTCACTACGGCGGCGACCAGCGCCAGCGCGACGCCGCCTACCACCAGGGGACCGTCTGGGGCTGGCTGATCGGGCCTTTCGTCAGCGCCCACCTGCGCGTCTACGGCGACCGCGAGCTGGCGCGCTCCTTCCTGAAGCCGCTCATTCAGCACCTAACCGACCACGGCGTGGGCAGCATCAGCGAGATCTTCGACGGCGACCCGCCTTTCACGCCGCGTGGCTGCATCGCCCAGGCCTGGAGCGTGGCGGAGGTGTTGCGGGCGTGGCAGGCGACTTCGAGGCAGTAGACTGGGGTCAGATAATCACTGACATCACTGAGGAGTAGACAAGCTTGAAACTCAAGCAACAGGCCGCCGAGC
>JACNHM010000473.1 GCA_014383605.1 Chloroflexota bacterium | reverse complement strand
GATGGGCCTGTACCACGGACCTCCGCCGCCGGAGCGGCGAGGGCCTGTTTGTTAAGGTGCTGAGACGAAAAAGACGACCGTCAGGCGCACAACGTGCTGCGCCGTGTAGAGGGTCGTCTTCAGGTGGAAGCCATTTGGTGCACTTCCTCCTCGCTCGGAGAGCGAGGGTCGTCTGCAGGGAGTATTCGATTGTGAATACGCACCAAGGATACCACAGATCACAGAGGATGTCAAATCTCGTTTCACGGTCACGGTTTCGCAGGGGCGGGATAGCGGGATCGAACCGCTGCCGCAGGCTTGGAAGGCCTCCGTGCTACCTCTACACCAATCCCGCATTTGGTCTGGTTGGTCTGATGGTCTGTTGGTCCCGACTATCCGACCATCTGGCCAAGCGACCATCTGACCAGCCGACCACCTGACCATTTGACCACTTGACCATCCGACCACAAAGGTGACCGGCGGGAGTTGAACCCGCATCGCCTGGGCCACAACCAGGAGCTTTGCCGTTAAGCTACGGCCACAGTAGGGCAGGGCGGACTTGAACCGCCGACCTCGCCCTTATCAGAGGCGTGCTCTGCCACTGAGCTACCGCCCTGACGCCCGCGACGGGAATTGAACCCGCTGCCTTCGGCGTGACAGGCCGACATGCAATCCAGTACACCTCGCGGGCGTGGAGGTCGGGGCACCAGGAGTTGAACCTGGTCTACGTGGTCCCAGGCCACGGGTGCAGCCGCAAACACTTTGCCCCGATGGTAGGCGGTGCAGGACTTGAACCCGCAGCCAGGCGGATGTAAGCCGCCCGCTCTGCCAGTTGAGCTAACCGCCTGCGTCCATATCCGCGCCGCGTCTGCCAGGTCCGCCGCACGGCTGAGAGTGGCGGCGGAGGGAGTTGAACCCCCACGCCCGAAGGCCCCTGGGTCTAAGCCAGGTGCGTCTGCCAGTTCCGCCACGCCGCCACGAGTGCCAACCAGTTGAGCTATCGGTCAATGATGGCGGCAGGGAGGATCGAACTCCCATCGCCGGGTTGAAAGCCCGGCATCCTGAGCCGTTGGACGATGCCGCCGTGAGGTGCTGAGGCCCAGACTTGAACTGGGGACGCCCGGCGCTTCAGGCCGGCGCTCTACCGGCTGAGCTACCTCAGCGCAGAGCGGGCAACGGGGCTCGAACCCGTGACCTTCTCCTCGGCAGGGAGATGTTCTACCGCTGAACTACACCCGCAGAAAGGCCACGGTCGGGCTTGAACCGACGAAGAACCGCTTTGCAGGCGGCCGCCTTTGCCGCTCGGCCACGTGGCCACTGGCAGGCCGTCAAGGGATCGAACCCTGCAAGGCAGCGTTTGGAGCACCGCCCGTGCCCAGCACCCGGCCCACGATGGAACGGCCAGCGTCGGGGCAGACCCCCGTCCCCACCGGCCAAGACGGAGTTCCCTCGCCCTTCGATGTTGTTCCGGCTCTTCGCCAGCATCTTTGAGCGGGTCAGGGGATGGCCGTTGATAGGCCAACCCAGCCGTTCCACATGGCGGAAGCGGCAGGACTCGAACCTGCGACGCCTGACGGCGTTACCTGCTTTCAAAGCAGGCCCCTCGACCCACCGGACCACTTCCAGAATAGCGGGGGCAGGAGGATTTGAACCTCCGGTGCCTCTCGGCACTACCCGGCCTCGAACCGGGCCCCTCGACCTGCCGGACTACCCCCTCTGCCAGGCGGAGACGGGACGATTTGAACGTCCGGTGCCTTGCGGCACTGCTCGGCTTCCAACCGAGTTCCTCAACCGACCGGATCGTCTCCACACAGGCGGAGCGAGGAGGACTCGAACCTCCAGGAGACCCTGCGGCCTCTACGGATTAGCAATCCGCTGCCATACCAATTCGGCGCACCGCTCCACGTTTGTATCCACCTGATCACTACCCGAACGGGCGTATCCACCTGATCATCACCCGAACAGGTCTATCTACCTGATCATCAGGCTCACCAATGCCCAGCCCAACCCGGAAGGTAGCGGAGACGGGACTCGAACCCGTGATCTCTGGCTTATGAGGCCAGCGAGGTAGCCACTCCTCCACTCCGCAGCGCGGAAAGGCATCACTACTTTGCTCTAGCACCCCCGGCACGACTTGAACGTGCAACCCTGGGCTTCGAAGGCCCTCGCTCTTGTCCGTTGAGCTACGGGGGCGTGTCAGGAGCCGAGAGGGGGACTTGAACCCCCAACCTGCGGGTTACAAAGCCGCTGCTCTCGTCCGTTGAGCTACCTCGGCTGGCCAGTGGAGCCAGGCGGATTTGAACCGCCAACCTTCTATGTGCAAAGCAGCTGCTCTCCCGTTGAGCTATGGCCCCAGGAATCAAAAGAGCGTGAAGCCCACTCTGGCCTCACGCTCCCGAAACACGAATAGGGACACCCGACTAAGAGGTATCACCTCCTGGAGTGTGAAGCCAATGCAGGCGCGAGCACAGGCGCGGGCTGCCCGCGTCTGTGGCTTCTTTGCTATGGGGTTGGTGTGACCAGAATAGGCACGTCATCAGATTATCCTCACAGGGAATTGTAGCACATCTGTACGAAGCGGTCAAATCTAGCACTCTGGTTGTGCGTGCTGGCGGCACTTGGCCCGCAGGCGCAGGCAGCGCCGGATGACCACTGCCGTTGTTCCGTCCCCGAAGAGGACGAGTTGCTTGTCTCGGGAGACAATGCACCTGCCGTCCTCGCGCCGCACTGGGTCGCAGAAGATCCCGTGCGGGGAGCCTGCCGCTCTGTATAGCCAGTTATGGTAGCAGTAGCGAGAGGCGCTCACCCCGCCAGCCGCTCCACCGCATTGGCCAGGTCGTTCTGGCTGGGCACGATGTAGATGCGGGTGGTGTCCAGGCTCTCGTGGCCCATGAGCATGGCCACCTTCTCCAGCGTCACGCCAGCGTTGACCAGATTCTTGCCGAAAGAGTGGCGCAGCGTGTGCGGTGACACGCCCTCCAAGTTCGCCTGGCGGGCGTACTTGGCGATGATCCGCTGCGTCGCCCGGCTGGAGAGCGGGTCGCCTCGCTGGCCCGAGAACAGCGTCGGTGGGCCGTCCACAGGGCGCACGTCGAGCCACGCCGATAGCGTCTTGCGCGCCTCGGCGTTAAGGGGCACGGTGCGCACCTTGCTTCCCTTGCCCCGTACTCGCAACTCCCCCCTGCGCTCCGAGATCTCCACGTCGACCGGGGTCAGGGCGCAGAGCTCGCTTACCCGCAGGCCGGTGTTCAGAAACACGGTCATCACGGCGATGTCCCGCACTTTGCCCTCTTTCTGCACCGCCCGCAGCAGGGCATATTGCTCCGTCTTCTCCAGCCAGCGGGGGCCCAGTTCCTGCTCCCGCACGCCCTTGATGCCTTTCGCGGGATTGGCCTCGATGAGCTCGGCGTCCCTGGCCCAGTTCAGGAAAGCCCGCAGGGCAGCCAGCTTGCGGTTGATGGAAGCAGGGGCCAGCTTGCGCACGTTCAGCAGATGGGCACGGTACTCCCGCAGGTCGATGGGTGTCACCACCTGCGGCGTCAGGGGCTCGTTGTTGGTCTGGGCGAACCAGCGGGCGAAGATGCGCAGGTCGGCCAGGTAGTTGGCGATGGTCTTCTCGGCCTTGTCGGCCGCCCGCAGGTGGGCGGCGAAGTGGTCAAAGGTACTCATCTTGGTTCTCTATCCTGTCTTCACGCGGGCACCAGGTTTACGATGCATTCGGAGATCTTGGAAATGCGCGTGAAAATGCGCGCGCGCATTGTTTATCAGCCATTGTCCTCCAGCGTGTCGGAAGCTAGCCGGTAGCAGGCTGCCCGCCCACGCCCCACCAGTTCCAGTTTTCCTTGCTCCACCAGGTGCTTGAGCAGGCGATAGGCCTGGTCGCGACTCAGGCCACTCAAGGCCTCCACTTCGGCGCGCCGGATGCGGCCGTGCCGGCGCACATGGCTCATCACTTGCTCCTCCATTTGAACCGAGGACAAGCCTGTCATCGTCGGCCCCACCTCAATATGACCTGTTTCGCCGCGCAGGGTTGGGCCAGGGCGATACAGTCGCCGTCCACCGCTGGAAAAGCCGGTAACCAATTCGTTCTGCTGCAATTGGCGCAAAAGGTCACGCGCCGTTCTCCGGTCACGCTGGATCAGGTGTGTGACCTCGGTCGCGGTCACACGTTCTGTCACCCAGGCCTCCCTCAGCACCAACAGTTCTGGCACCGTCAACGCCCGGCCCAAACGTTTGTTGGCCCGAATGATGCTCTCGACAAATCCCAAGTCGGCTGGGCATGTGTCCAGGGTTACGGTCACGCTGACCTCGGTGGACCGGTCGTAACCTGGCGGGCGCCGGCCATTCTGCAACTGCCCGGCGTAAATGATGCTGATGCCACGGCCCGTTCTTTCAACCAACCCGATGCGCTTGAAGCCATCGGCTAGCAGAGGATTGCGGGGTCGAGGTGCAACCACCAGCAAATTGCCGACGTGCACACCGGGCACGAAGCCACCTGGACTGGTCACCAGAGCATAATCGTCGTGGAGTTGGACGTGGACGGCACCCAACTGGCCAT
>JACNHM010000459.1 GCA_014383605.1 Chloroflexota bacterium | reverse complement strand
CTCCAACTGTACGTGACGATAGCCTGCGACGACGTGACGTCAATGTGGCTGGACAGCTTGTTCACCGCCGCCCGTTCTTCGGCAGTGAGCGGCCGGTCAAGGGTTTGCCATTCGTAGTACTGGTATTCGCTCATCGGTGCTATCTTTGCATTACCCATCGCTCAGTCACCGACGACCTCCGCCACAATCTCATCGGCATCGTACTGGAAGGGCGAGACGCCAAAGCGCGCCAGCGCCGTCAAGAATTCGCTTCGGGATAGCCCGGCGACCTCGGCAGCCTTGGCTTGAGAGAGGCGGCCCATCTCGTACCATTTGACCGCGGCCGTTAACCGCATCTCGGCTACAAAGTTGAGTGGGTCCTGCCGCAGGGCCGAAAATGCGCTTCGCGGCAGTTCCAACGAAACTTGTACTGTGTCCATTTTACTTATCCTCCATTATCATTTATCACCCTCTTGTGCTGTCTCCTGCCTTCTCCCCCACTCGCGACGTCACCACTGAGAAGCAGTATACTTCGGCTATTGGCCTTCGCCATGGGCGAGCAGATGCAGAAGTTCGTCTCCGGTCATTGTGCTTTCCGACTCGTGTCCTTTCGAGCGCCACTTAAGCTACTTCGTCAGATTCTACCTGGCCATGTTCAACGGCGTGGATCCGACGGATACGGGTGCCATCGAGTGGTTGAAGGCGCGCATGGCCCAGGTGCCGGTGCCGTGATGAAAATCGCCCTTAGTCTTGACAGCTCGGTTCGCACGAAGGTGCCAAAGGCGTAGTCCTGGCGTCAGGGGCATCAATCTTAAAGACCTGGAATCCGCAAACTTCTTTGAAGCGATGGGCTTGGCTTGAGTAAGGTTGTTAAGGTGGACAGGAACTGACCTCCTGACTGGCCCATCCAGGCTTGAATGTCTTATTCCCTGAGCTAGCAGTGGGCTATCGCTCAGGCCTGGTGCGCCTGGCTGGCCCTTCAAAGAGGCTCCATTGCGGTCAGCAGCAAATCATCCGCTTGCTCAGAAAACGAAGATCGGCTGCAAATATCCCTGGTGACCCTTAAACGTTGAGTTAACGTCTTACAGGTATCCAGAGTGCCATGACTTGTATGTACCTCGTCTTTGACCACAAGTTGTGGTAGTCTCCTGCCAAGACGCGAATTAACCAAACTATTAAGGGGCACCAGGCAAATATCTCTGCCGTTCAAATAACTTCTAGACCTGAATCACAATGAGGCTAGCCATCCCCAAAAGTGCAAAGTCCCTGCTAACCGAACTGCATCGAGCGTTGAAGCAAAATGGGACGCTGTCTTTCAATGACCCGCATATGAGCCGCCAGGATGCCATCGCCGGAGTCACATCCAGCCGGCTATTCCGTCTATCCGGCGAAGGCCCCAAGACGTTGATCTTCGCCAAAGTGTGACGAGGGAGCAACATGCTACAGAGCCCAACCTCTGCCCAGGCGACTTGGCCAAACGGCAACTGGCCAGAAGTACTCCATGAGTACGGCGTTCAATTCCTGATACTGGACCGCCGCCACGACAGCGACCTGCTCGGCCTCTTCCAGACGCAACCAGGATGGACCGTAGACTTCGAGGATGAAGAAGCAGTCATCTTCGCCCGCGCCACCCCCGCCCAACCTACCACTATACCCATTCCCTAGTTCTACCAATGCCCCAATCTACCAATGTACCAATCTACCAACCCGGCGAGATTTGCACATCCGTGACGTTCGTGGTACAAAGGGAGCGGGGTGAACAGCGTATGAAGGGAACGATTCTGGTCGTAGACGACGAACCGAAAATCGTCAAGCAGGCGCGAGACTACCTGGAGCGGAGCGGGTTTCGCGTCGTCACTGCCGCCGATGGCCAGACGGCCCTGGCCGTGGCCCGCGACCAGCGGCCCGATCTGATCGTCCTCGACCTGAATCTGCCCGGCATGGACGGCCTGGACGTCTGCCGGGCGCTGCGCCGCGGCTCCGACGTGCCCATCATCATGCTCACCGCCCGCGTCGCCGAGACCGACCGCCTCATCGGCCTGGAGTTGGGTGCCGACGACTACATCACCAAGCCCTTCTCGCCCCGCGAGCTGGTGGCCCGCGTGCGCGCCGTGCTGCGCCGCGTGCGCGGCGGCGTCCACCAGCCCGGCCTTATCCGCGCCGGCGACCTGGAAATTGACCTGCTGGGCCACCGCGTCACCCGTGATGGAGAGCCGGTCGGCCTCACCCGCACTGAGTTCAACCTGCTGGCCGTATTGGCCCAGCACCCCGGCCAGACCTTCACCCGTGCCCAGTTGCTCGACCGGCTGCACGGCGTCGCCTGGGAAGGCTTCGACCGCAGCATAGACGCCCACGTCAAAAACCTGCGCCGTAAGCTGGAAGCCGACCCCGCCGAGCCGCGCTACGTGCTCACCGTCTACGGCATCGGCTACAAGTTCACCGACGAGGTGTGATCGTGAGGGGCAAGAAGCGACGGAAACATCACGAACACAGACCGTTTCGACGCTGGGCAGCCTGGGAACACGACCACCGCCCGCCGTGGGAGTGGGAACACCTTCCCCATGAGTTTCACGAGTGGCCGCCAGCCTGGCGGCGCCAGCGGGGCCGCCTCTTTTCCCGCTTCCTGGCCATCTTCGGCTTCATCGTCCTGCTGATCTTGGGCGGGATGGCTGCGCTGGCCTTTCTGCTCTCGCGGCATTTCGGCGGTGACGGTCACACAGCAGTGCTGGTATGGATCGGCGGTATCGGCCTGGCCCTGGCCATGCCGCTGTTGGCGGGAGTGCTGGCGCTGCGGGCTTTTCGGCAAATCGCCACGCCCCTGTCCGACGTCATGGCCGCCGCCAACGCCGTGGCCGAGGGCGATCTCAGCGTGCGCGTGCCCGTGCAGAAACGCGGCCCCGAGCCCTTCGGCCGGCTGGCCGAGTCCTTCAACCGCATGACCGCCGAGCTGCAGCGAGCCGACCGGCAGCGCCGCAACCTCACCGCCGACGTGGCCCACGAGCTGCGCACGCCCCTGCACATCATCCAGGGCAACCTGGAAGGCATCCTCGACGACGTCTACCAGCCCACAGCGGAGCACATCGAGGCCACGCTGGACGAGACGCGCCTGCTGGCCCGGCTGGTGGACGATCTGCGCACGCTCTCGCTGGCCGAAACCGGCGAGCTGCCTCTGGTCTGGGAGCCGGTGGACGTGACCGAGCTTCTGGCCGACGTCAGCACCAGCTTCAGCGGCCAGGCCGAGGCGGCGGGTATTACGTTGCGCGTGCAGGCTAAGACCGATCCCTCCGCCGTGACCATCACCGGCGACGTGGGCCGGCTGGATCAGGTGCTCGGCAACCTGGTGGACAACGCCCTGCGCCACACCCCCTCCGGCGGAACCATCACGCTGCGGGCGGAGCCGTGGGATGCTGGTGTCCGCATCCTCGTGTGCGACACCGGCCAGGGCATCCCCGCCGACGACCTCCCGTACATCTTCGACCGCTTCTGGCGCGGCGACCGCTCCCGCTCTCGCTCTAGCGGCGCCGGCAGCGGCCTGGGGTTGGCCATCGCCCGCCAGTTAGTGCAGGCCCACGGCGGCCGCATCACCGTCGAGAGCGAACCCGGCCAGGGCACAACCTTCACCATCGAACTGCCAGTAGTCCACGAATAGCGCCGACACCCTTGCAAGCTGTCTACATCACTTACCCCAACCGTCTCCCCGACCGACCAATCTCCCAATCTACCAATCTCCCAATCTACCAATTTCCCAACCTACCAGTTTCCCACTGACCGCGAGGGGCCGCCTTCTGCGACGCTTCTGAACCACACCCCGCCACCCCGTTGACGAATAACCAGAAGTGTGCTACAATGATGTCCGGGTGATAGAGAGGATCGCCGTGTCGTAGCCCGGCAATTCTCATGCCGGTCGCACGTTGGCCGTATGGCGGCGGGAGACGGATGAAGCCCGAAGAGAAAGCCCGACAACGCATTGATGACCTGCTGGAAGCCGCCGGCTGGCGGGTACAGGACCGCGACCAGATGAACCTGCATGAGTGCGACCTTCACACCCTGCTGCGCTTGCCCACCGGCATCTTCTACGCCCAGGGCGTCAAGGCCAACGTCCTCTTCTTCGACCGCAAACCGGCCAGCGAGACGCCCTGGACCAAAGCGCTGTGGATCTACGACCTGCGCACCAACGTGCACTTCACCCTCAAGCAAAACCCCCTGACCCGGGCCGACCTGGACGAGTTCGTGGCCTGCTACAACCCCACCAACCGCCACGAGCGCACGCCCACCTGGTCCGAAGACAACCCCGACGGCCGCTGGCGCTGCTTCACCTGCGACGATCTGATGGCCCGGGACAAGGTCAACCTGGACATCTTCTGGCTGCGGGATGAGAGCCTGGAGGACACCGCCAACCTCCCCAACCCCGACGTGCTGGCGGCCGAGATTGCCGACGATCTGCAAGCGGCATTGGAGCAATTCTCCGAGATCGCCGCCGATCTGGGAGAATAGATCGGGCTGGCCTTCCCTTTGCCGTTTCAAGGGCCACAAAGCGTGGGTAGCAGGCCAACCGCGTTGGCCGTCA
>JACNHM010000445.1 GCA_014383605.1 Chloroflexota bacterium | reverse complement strand
ACGACGTGTGCCAGAAAGGGCGCGTGTCCCGGCAGGATGCCCCACCAGCCGTCGGGGAGTTGCACGCGAATCGCCTCTACGTCGGTGTTCAAGATAATCTCGTCGGGGGTAACGATCTCCAATTGCATCGTCTTAGCCATGCCGTTGCTCTCGCTTGCGCAGCACGCTGTTGATGTCGCCGGTCATATAGAAAGCCTGCTCTGGGATGTCGTCCAACTCGCCGTCAATGATCATTTTGAAGCTGCGCACCGTCTCTTCGAGAGGCACAAAGACCCCCGCTTGCCCGGTGAATTCCTCGGAGACAAAGAAAGGTTGGGTGAGAAAACGCTGCACCTTGCGCGCGCGCTGCACCAGCAGCCGGTCTTCCTCGGCCAATTCCTCGATGCCCAGGATGGCGATCACGTCGCGCAGTTCCTTGTAGCGCGTCAATATCTCACGCACGCGTGTCGCCACCCGATAGTGCTCCTCGCCGATGATGCGCGGATCGAGGAGGCGCGAATTCGATTCCAACGGGTCAACGGCCGGATAAAAACCCTGGCTGGCCAGTTGGCGCGAGAGCACCACCGTGGCGTCGAGGTGCGCGAAGGTCGAAGCGGGCGCCGGGTCGGTCAGGTCATCGGCCGGCACATAGATCGCCTGAACGGAGGTGATAGCGCCGCTGGACGTAGAGACGATGCGTTCCTCCAGCGCGCCCACCTCGGTGGCCAACGTGGGCTGGTAGCCTACGGCGCTGGTCAGGCGCCCCAGCAGGGCCGACACTTCGCCGCCGGCCTGGATGTAGCGAAAGATGTTGTCAATAAAGAGCAATACGTCCTGGTGCTCAACGTCGCGAAAGTACTCAGCCATGGTCAGGGCCGTGAACGCTGCCCGGAAACGCGCCCCCGGCGGCTCGTTCATCTCCCCGAAGACCAGCACAGCGTCTTTAAGCACGCCCGTGCGCTTCATCTGCAGGTAGAGTTCATTGCCCTCACGGGTGCGTTCACCCACGCCGGCAAAGACCGAAACGCCCCGGTGCTCGGCCGAGGTGTGGCGGATCAGTTCCATAATCAGCAGCGTCTTGCCCACCCCGGCGCCGCCCAGCAGGCCGATCTTGCCACCGCGCACGTAAGGGGCCAGCAAATCAATGACCTTCAGCCCGGTGACGAAGATCTCCGTCGAGGGCTGCTGCTGGACGAAAGGGGGCGCCGGTTGGTGGATGCTCTGCATCTGCACCTCACCCAGGGGCGGCCCTTCGTCTATGGGCTGTCCCAGCACGTTGAACACGCGCCCCAGCGTCTCCTTCCCTACCGGCACCCGTATCTGAGCACCGGTGTCCTCGACCGTCATATTGCGGCGCAGCCCGGCCGTTGATTCCATCGCAATGCCGCGCACCGTGTGACGGTCGAGGTGTTCCAGCACCTCAATGGTGACGTTGTATTTGCTGTTGCGAACGACCAACGCACTCAACAGGGCTGGCAATTCCCCGCCCGCAAAAGAGACGTCTACCACCGGGCCGATGATGCGCACGATGGTGCCAAGCTTAGGTTGTGGTTCGACTTTGCTCACCACAGGTTGCATGCTCATAGGTTCCCGTCAGGGCAGCGTGAATGCATCGCGCAGCGCCTGGACGGCTTCGTCCAGGTGCTGGGCCTCGATCACACACGTGATGGTCGAGAGGGAGGTGCTGATGGCGCGGATGTTGATGTTGCAATCGCCCAGCGCCTTGCACATCCGGCTGGCGACGCCGCGCTGTTCGCGGAAATCAAGGCCGAAGAGGCTCACCGACGCCACCTCAGGGTCACTGGTGACGGCTTTCCCTCCGACCTCCTCCCGTACGCGCTCGGTCACCGACAATGTCTGACTCAGGTCATCCCGATCCACGCACAGGACGATGTGATCCTTTTCTTCCAGGCCAATCAGGTGCACAATGAATTCGACGTTGATTCCCTGGTCGCTCAACGCAGAGAAGAGCCTGCCGCCTACGCCTGGGCGTGACGGGATGTCCATTACACCAATCATAGCCAGGTGGTCATTTCGGATCAGACCGCCAGCCTGGAGTTTGCCGTTAGTCATCGTTTCACCTCCACATCGTATACATAAAAACAACGCCGCTGCAACGCTGGGCTAGCGGTGCTCGGCGGCAGAGATATTGTAGCACTTAGGTTGGGTATTGTCAAGATGCCGTATTCGGGTAGCCTTGACAAAATCGGTCAAGTATGCTATCATTCTGCCTTGGTGTGCCAGCGTCCTGCCCACAGCCTCGCATCACGGGGGGGAAGGATACCCCTGGCAGCGGAGGAAAACCGGTATGAGTTGTGGAAGAGATAAAGACCTGCAATGAGGGAACTTGGGAGGAGGAAGGTGTCGGCGGTGAGTAGGGACGTGCTGGTCATCGGCGGGGGAGTGGCAGGCATCCAGGCCGCCCTTGACCTGGGCGATATGGGGCTGCACGTGCATCTGGTGGAGAAGAAGCCCAGCATCGGCGGGCGGATGGCTCAACTGGACAAGACCTTCCCCACCAACGACTGCTCTATATGCATCCTGGCTCCCAAGATGGCCGAGTGCTCGCGGCATCCCAACATCACCATGCACACCTACTCCGAGGTCAAAGAGGTGACGGGCTCGGCCGGCGATTTCTCGGTGAAGGTGCTGAAGTACGCCCGGTTCGTGGACGAGGAGATGTGTACCGGCTGCGGCGACTGCATCCAGAAATGCCCCATCAAGGTGCCGGACGAGTTCGACATGGGGCTGCGGATGCGGAAGGCCATCCACCTGTACTTCCTTCAGGCTGTGCCCCTGGTGGTGACCATTGACCGGGAGCGGTGCCCGTACATAACCAAAGGAAAAGGACACTGCGGCCTCTGCAAGAAGATCTGCCAGAGGGGAGCGATAGACTTCGAGCAACAGGATCAAGAGATCGCCCTGCATGTGGGGGCCATCGTCGTGGCTACTGGCTTCGACCCCTTCGACCCGTCTGTGGTCAGGCAGTACGGTTACGGGAAGTACAGGAACGTCATCACCTCCCTGGAGTATGAGAGGCTGATCAGCGCCTCGGGGCCCACCGGTGGCCATCTGCAGCGGCTGTCGGATAAGGAACCGGCCAAGCGGCTGGGGTTCATCCAGTGTGTGGGGTCCAGGGATATGAAGCACAACCGATTCTGCTCCTCGGTCTGCTGCATGTACGCCACCAAGGAGGCCATCCTGGCCAACGAGCACGACCGGGAGGCGCGTTCGACGATTTTCTACACGGATTTGCGAGCGGCGGGCAAGGGTTTCCAGGAGTACGTGGCCAGGGCCCAACGGGAGTACAACGTGACCTATGTCAGGAGCCGGGTGGCGGAGATCACTCAGGACGAGAACGAGAGCCCCATCATCTGGTACGAGGACACTCCGTCGGGCCAGGTGGGGAGCGAGACGGTGGACCTGGCGGTGCTGGCCATCAGCCTGGTGCCACGGCGCGGCGCGAAGGAGCTGGCCGCCCTGCTGGGGGTCGAGCTGGACGAGTACAATTTCATCAAGACCGATCCCTTCTCCCTGACGGACACCACCCGGCCGGGGGTGTTCGCCTGTGGATACTGCCGGGGCCCGGCCGACATCCCCGAGTCGGTGGCCCAGGCCAGCGGCGCGGCGGCGCGGGCGGCAGAGGTTGTGATGGGGGGTTAGGCTGTGGACGAGGCCAGGGCACGTGTCCTGGACACTGAGTCCTGTACGTCCTCAGTACAGGGCGGACAGTACAGGGTAGGCGTCTTTATTTGCCACTGTGGGAACAACATCGCCGGCTTCCTGGACGTGCCGGCGCTGATGGATTACGCCCAGACCTTGCCCCACGTCGTATTTGTTCAGGACAACCTGTACACCTGCTCCGACGCCGGGCGGGCGGAGATCGTGAAGGGCATCGCCGAGCACGATTTGAACCGGGTGGTGGTGGCCTCGTGCACCCCCCGCACCCACGAGCCCCTCTTCCGTTCCACCTGCCAGGAGGCGGGCCTCAATCCTTACTTATTCGAGTTCGTCAATATCCGTGACCAGTGCTCTTGGGTGCACATGCAGGAGTGGGAGCGGGCCACCGACAAGGCGAAGGACCTGCTGCGGATGGGGGTGGCCAGGGCCGTGCTCCTGGAGCCCGGGGAGAGCATCGAGGTGGAGGTCGTCCCCGCCGCACTGGTGATCGGAGCGGGAGTAGCCGGCCTGAGCGCTGCCCTCAACCTGGCCAACCGGGGCTTCGAGGTCAAGCTGGTGGAGCGGGAGCCAGAGATGGGCGGCCTGCTGAGGGGCGTGCATCGCCTGTATCCGACCGGGGACGACGCGCGGGCCTTCATTGAAGCAAAGGTGGAGGCGGCCAGGCGCCACCCAAACATCGAGGTTTTCACCGGGGCCGAAGTGCACGATGTCAGGGGCTTCGTAGGCAACTACGAGGTCGTGGTGGGGCAAGGGGAGAGAGAGCTCGGCTTCAGCGTGGGAGCGATCATCGTCGCCACTGGCGCGAATGAGTTCAAGCCAGTGGGGATGTACGGTTACAATGGGGAGAGAGTCATCACTCAGGGAGAACTGGAGGGGCTGTTAGCGAAGCGAA
>JACNHM010000634.1 GCA_014383605.1 Chloroflexota bacterium | reverse complement strand
CGTCTGGTACCGCATCGGCACCGACCGCTGGGTGCACAGCGGCTGGGTACGGCTGCTGGACAGCAGCGCCCGCTCCCTCGCCACGGCGGCGGTGTGGACCTCCACAGAGGATCTGGTCAACCTGCCGGTGGGCTGGGTGGTTTCCCAATCGCTCAACGTGCGCTCCCGCCCCAGCACAGCCCCCGAGAATCCGCCGCTGGATGAGGTATACCACAACCAACTGCTGCGCATCCTGGAGACCCGCCTGGTGGACGGGGCCAACTGGTATCGCATCGGCGAGGACCGCTGGGTCTACGGGGCATCGGTCGCCGTGGCCCGCGCCAGGCCGCGGCCCTCTTCCATCGGGCCCACAGAGCACTGGGTGGCGGTCAGCCTGAAAGAGCAGACGGCGGTGGCCTACGAGGGCGACCGGCCGGTCTACGCGGCCATGGTGGCCACGGGATTGCCGGGTACGCCGACGGTGCAGGGCATCTTCCGCACCTTGTGGCGGGTGCCCTGGCGGCGCATGGCCGGGCCCGGCTACTACCTGGAAGAAGTCACCTGGACCTGCTACTTCTACGATGGCTACGCCCTGCACACGGCCTATTGGCACGACGCCTTTGGCAGCCCCCGCAGCCACGGCTGCGTCAACCTGAGCCCCTACGATGCCTGGTGGATCTTCCAGTGGAGCGAGCCCGGCGGGCCGAACAGCCCGGCGGTGTACGTCTACTGGGCCTGAGACCCAGCTCATGCACAATAGCTGATCCCATGACACATCTGGTCAGACAAACTACCCTACCCCGAGGCCTTGCGCTGGCAGCAGCGTGTATTGTAGCCCTTGCCCTGGGAGGGTGCACAATCCGTATGGACAGAGCAAAGGAAAGAAACGAGTTGACTCAACCTACGACGGGTTCGGCCCAGGCGGCGATACCCCCGCTAGATGCTGCCGCGCCGACCGAAACGGAAACAGCTACCTTCGCCCTGGGGTGATTCTGGGGCCCTGACTCCCGGTTCGGGAGTCTCCCCGGCGTGGTGCGCACCCGCGTCGGATACGCGGGGGGAACGAAGGAGAGCCCCACCTACTACAGCCTGGGCGATCACACGGAGACCGTCCAGATCGAGTATGATCCCACCCAGGTCTCATACGAGGAGTTGTTGGACCTCTTCTGGGAGAGCCACAACCCCACGAGCCAGCCCTACTCGCGGCAGTACATGTCCATCATCTTCCATCACAACGAGGAGCAGAGGCGGCTGGCGATGGAATCGAGGGATCGGGAAGCGGTCAGGCGAGGAGCCGAGATCTTCACGGAGATCGTTCCCGCATCCGAGTTCACCCTGGCCGAGGGCTATCACCAGAAGTATCGGCTGCAACAGCAGCCAGAGATCATGGACGAGTTCAGGGCCATCTATTCCCACGGCGGCTGGGTAGACTCCACGGCGGCGGCGCGTGTGAACGGGTATCTGGGTGGCTACGGGTCGCTGGAGAGATTGCAGACAGACATGACCAGCCTGGGCCTATCCCCAGAGGCCGGTGAGCTGTTGCTCATCGTCGCCAAACGATTGCAGAGGTAGCGCTGTGGCATTCATTGAGCGGATCAAACGACTTCTTTGAGCGCAGCGCCTCTCCAGAAAGGTGGCCGGCGATGGGAACGTGCGCCAACAAACTGGCTGCAGTGCTGTGCGGCAATGCGGCAATGATCTTGAGATCAGGAGAAGCTAACGATGACGAACAAGGATACCCCCGTCACGGCGACGGGTAGCACATCTCTGGACCGGCTGTGTGCCAACACGTTGCGCATGCTGGCCGCCGACGGCGTGCAGAAGGCCAACTCCGGCCATCCCGGCATGCCCATGGGCATGGCCGACGCCGCCTACGTCCTCTGGACCCGTTTTCTCAAGCACAATCCGGCCAATCCTGGCTGGCCCGACCGTGACCGCTTCGTCCTCTCCGCCGGTCACGGCTCCATGCTCCTCTACAGCCTGCTGCACCTCACCGGCTACGACCTGCCGCTACAGGAGCTGATGAGCTTCCGCCAGTGGGGCAGCCGCACGCCCGGCCATCCGGAGCATGAGCTGACGCCGGGGGTGGAGGTCACCGCCGGGCCGCTGGGACAGGGCTTCGCCACGGGCGTGGGCATGGCCCTGGCCGAACGCTGGCTGGCGGCGCGTTTCAACCAGACCGGCTTTCCCATCGTGGATCACTCCACCTACGCCATCGTCAGCGACGGCGATCTGATGGAAGGCCTCTCCCACGAGGCGGCCTCGCTGGCCGGCCACCTGGGCCTGGGCAAGCTCATCTATCTGTACGACGACAATCACATCTCCATTGACGGCCCCACGTCACTGGCCTTCAGCGAGGATGTGCTGGCCCGCTTCGCCGCCTACGGCTGGCACGTGCAGCGGGTGGATGGTCACGATCAGGCCGCCGTGGAAGCGGCCATCCGCGCCGCGCAGGCGGAGACGGAGCGCCCCTCCCTCATCGCCTGCCGCACGCACATCGGCTTCGGCAGCCCACACAAGCAGGACACCGCCAGCGCGCACGGAGAGCCGTTGGGAGAAGATGAGTTGCGGCTGACCAAGGAAAACCTGGGCTGGCCGCAGGAGCCGCGCTTCTACATTCCCGACGAGGTGCTGCCCGTCTTCCGCGCCGCCCGCCAGCAGGGCGCCGCCAGCGAACAGACCTGGCGTGAGATCTTCGCCCGCTACCAGGAGACGCACCCTGACCTGGCCACCGAGTTCCAGCGGGTCATGGCCGGCGAGTTGCCCGCCGGCTGGCAGGACGCCTTGCCCACGTACACGCCCGAAGACGGTGCCGTAGCCACCCGCAATGCTTCGGGGGCGACACTCAATGCCATCGCTTTCGCCGTGCCGGAGCTGTTGGGCGGCTCGGCCGATCTGCACCCTTCCAACAAGACCTACCTCAAGGGCTACGCGGCTATCCGGCGCGGCGATTTCAGCGGCCGCAACCTGCACTTCGGCGTGCGCGAGCACGCCATGGGCGCCATCCTCAACGGCCTGGCCCTGCACGGCGGCGTCATCCCCTACGGCGGCACCTTCCTCGTCTTCAGCGACTACATGCGCCCCAGCATCCGTCTGGCGGCCCTGATGGGGGCCCACGTCATCTACGTCTTCACCCACGACTCCATTGGCGTGGGTGAGGACGGCCCCACGCACCAGCCGGTGGAGCACGTGGCCGCGCTGCGGGCCATTCCGGGGCTGACCGTCATCCGTCCCGCCGATGCCCGCGAGACGGTGGAAGCCTGGCGGATCGCGCTGCAGCACCGCCACGGGCCGGTGGCGCTGGCCCTCACCCGCCAGGGGTTGCCGGTGCTGGACATCCCGGACGCGGCGCTGCGCGCCGGGGTCGAGCGGGGCGGCTACGTCCTGGCCGACGCCGAAACACCCGCGGTGATCCTCCTGGCCAGCGGATCGGAGGTATCGGTGGCCCTGGCCGCTCGCCGGTTGCTGGCCGAACGGAACGTGGCCGCCCGCGTCGTCTCCCTGCCCAGTTGGGAGCTGTTCGACGCCCAGTCGCCGGCCTACCGCCAGGCCGTGCTGCCGCCGGGGCTGCCGCGGGTGGCCGTGGAGGCAGGGGTCTCCCAGGGTTGGCACAAGTACGTGGGTTCCGAAGGGGCCACGGTGACCGTGGACCGCTTCGGCGCTTCCGCGCCCTACAAGCTGCTGATGCGGGAGTACGGCATCACCGCCGAGAACGTGGCCGAGAAGGCGTTGGAGCTGCTGGGGCGATAGGCCGGTAGACCGGTAGATTGGGAAATTGGTAGATTGGTAGATTGGTAGACTGGGTGGCATAGCCCAACCTGACAGTCAGCCAGTGAACAAAATAAAGAAGCTGTGAGGGACGTGCCCTCACAGCTTCTGTGGCTTCTGTAACGAAAACCTGCAGAGCCGGCACCTTGCCGGCGGCCCTTCGGCCATGCTCAGGACAGGCTAGCAGCCGTCTTTACTTTGAGAAGGTCTACGCCGCGGGCTGTTCGGCCAACAGGGGGCGGAACTTGTAGCCGTAGAGGATCTGCCCCGCCTCGCCATCCTCTCTCAGTTTGCGCGTCACCATCTCCACCGGCATGCCGATGCGCACCTCGTCCGCGTCTACGTCGGTGAGCTGGGACGTGAGCATCGGCCCTTCTTGCAGTTGCACCAGGGCCACCGTGTAGGGCAGGTATTCCTCGAACCCCTGCGGGGCGCTGTACATCGTCGCATAAGAGTAAACCTCCCCGCGCCCGCTGAGGGTGTAGGGGAGCTGTGCCGGTTCCGTGCAGTGCGGGCAGACGTCCCGCGGCGGGAAAATCTTGTGGCCACACTCCGTACAAACCTCGCCCACCAGGCTGTAGCGCTGCTGGCGGGTGCGCCAATTCCGTGCGATCCTCATGCTGTTGACCATCCTCCTCCGTCAGATTGCTCCTGCTGGACGGTCACGTCCAGCAGCAACACGGCGGACGTGGCCGTCCGCCGCGCTCGGTCGAGCAACCACATTCTACCACAAGACAGCTCTCATTGTCTACCAGACCACCCATCCCGGCCAGTCTGGTAGGTTTTGACAGGTTCTGGCGAGCCTC
>JACNHM010000623.1 GCA_014383605.1 Chloroflexota bacterium | reverse complement strand
TCGCCGTAGGGGTTGACCGGGCGGGCCATGGCGGCGTAGGCTTGCGGATCGTCCAGCAGGCGGAAGGTCTCCGTCACGATGCGCTGCGTAGCGGTGCCCACCACCCGGGCCACGCCGGCTTCCACGGCCTCCGGCCGCTCGGTCACCTCCCGCAATACCAGCACGGGCACGCCCAGGCTGGGCGCTTCCTCCTGAATGCCCCCCGAATCGGTCAAGATGAGAGTGCTGCGCTTCATCAGATGCACCAGCGTCAGATAATCCACCGGCGGCAGCAGCGTGATGTGAGGCACGTCACCTAACATGCGGTGCACCGGCCCATGGACTTGGGGATTGGGATGCACGGGGTAGACGACATGCACTCTGCCGTTGCCTTGGCGTGTGATTTCCTGCAGGGCCTGGCAGATGCGCTCCAGTGGCTGGCCGAAGCTCTCGCGGCGGTGGGCGGTCACGAGGAGCAGAGGAGCGGGGGAGCAGGGGAGCGGGGGAGCGGAGGAGACAGGGAGAGGGGGAGAATCTCTCCTTGTCCCCTTGCGTTGTCCTGAGTTTGCCGAAGGGTCTCCTCGTCGCTTTGTCTCCTCAACAATGCCCAGTCGCTCAAGCAACTCAACCACTTCGGCCGTTGGCGGCTGGTTTGCGGCCCAGAGCAGGGCGTCTACGACGGTGTTGCCGGTGACGTGGATGCGGGCGTCGGGGAGGCCTTCGCGGAGGAGGTTCTGCCGGGCGCGTTCTGTGGGCGCAAAGCAGAGGTCGCTCAGGTGGTCGGTGAGCACCCGGTTCATCTCCTCGGGGAAGGGGTTCCAGCGGTCGCCGGTGCGCAGGCCGGCCTCCACGTGGCCCACCCGGATGCGCAGGTGGTGCGCTGCAACAGCGGCAGCCATCACCGTGGTCGTGTCGCCCTGCACCAGCACCCAGTCCGGTCGTTCCTCACGCAGCACCGGCTCCAGTTGCGCCAGCACGCGGGAGGCCACCTGCGAGGGCGTCTGCCCCTCCTGCATCAGGTCCAGGTCCACGTCGGGCACGATGCCGAAGAGGTCCAGCACCTGGTCCAGCATCTCCCGATGTTGAGCTGTAGCACAGGTGCGCACCCGAAAGCCCTCGGGGTGTTTACGCAATTGCCACACCACCGGGGCCATCTTGATCGCCTCGGGGCGAGTGCCGAAGATGCATAGAACCTGGATCATGGATTCACGTCCGGTGTTGAGGGCCTGACCTCCTCACGACGCCTGGTCCGTACCCAACGGACCCGCTCCCCTCGAAGCCTGGCCCAGAAGCCCAGCCAGAGACGCCAAAGCAGATAGAACGGGCCATACAGAAGCGCCCGGTAAGCGGAAGCGGGAGTGCCATCAATCCACAGGCCCAGAAGAGGGAACAGAACCCAGGCCAGCACGAAGCCCATGGATACGGGCAGAGGGAACAGGAGGTGTAGTGAGGGCCACATCCCTTGGATCCCGGCCACACATACCGAGAGCAAGGCCAGGACAGAAAGGGGGGGCAATAGCAGTTCGACCGCCTGATCTAATGCCGCCCCGTCGCGATTGCGGAGGCCGAGTCTCAGCAACGGAAGCGCGAAGCTCTTCTGGATCTGGAGCATCCCGCCATACCAGCGCAATCGCTGTGTGGAAGCCTCTCTCCACCCCGGGGCTGCCTGACCGAAAGATAGCGCTTCGGGCACGTAGCCGACGCGGATTCCCTGAGTCAGCAGGTAGAGCCCGTATTCCCGATCTTCCCCCAGGGATTCGGCCGGCCAGCCATGTCGGCGGATCACTTCCGTGGCGAAGCACATCGCATCGCCCATCAGCCGGCACGAGAAGCCCAGGTTCTGCCTGGCCTGGTTGCGCAACAGGTTATTGAGCCGCATGTCCACGGCGGCCAGCCCGCTGAAGCGGCTCTCCTGCGGGCTGGCGATGACGTGCTTCCCTTGAAGTACCAGGCGGCCTTGACCCAAGGCGCAATTCATGGCCGGCAGAAAACTCGCATCCACCCGGCTGTCGGCATCAAAGATCACCAGGGCGTCGTGATCTCTCCCAGCGGCGAGTATCCGTTTCAACAGCCACTGGAGCGCATAGGCTTTGCGACCTCGGGGTTCTTCGTTTCGTTCGTAGCACATCGCTCCGTTGCTGCGGGCAACCTGAGCTGTATCATCGTCGCAGTGATCGGCCAGGACATAGATGTCAAACAGATGAGTAGGGTAGTTTTGCGCCTTAAGAAGCCTTATGGTCTCTGCCAGGACGGCTGCCTCGTTGTGAGCAGGAATGGCGATGGCGAATGACTTCTGGGGCAGAAGGTGCGACCTGGTTGTTTGACGCCGGGGAAGGCTGGCAATAAGAAGCAGATAATAGTAGGCCAGACCTGCGGCGACGATGATCTGGAGAAAGGAGAGAATGACATCGGCGAGGGGAACAAGATATGGCAATACCGCTGGGCTGCCGACGCCGAGCGGGTAGGGCAACGTCTGAGTCAGAAAGAGGATGCGGGCCATGGCTCAGTAGCCCCCGCACTGCAGCATCACCGGGACGGTGCGCAAGAGGATGCGCAGGTCGAGGAACCAGCCGGCGCACTTGACGTAGTACAGATCGTACTCCAGTTTGGTCCTGGCGTCCTCGACGGAGTCGCCGTAGCTGTACTGCACCTGTGCCCAGCCGGTGATCCCCGGCCGCACGGCGTGGCGGAGGCGGTAGAAGGGGATGGTCCGCGCCAGCTCGTCCACGAACTCGGGCCGCTCCGGCCGCGGGCCGATGAGGCTCATCTCTCCCCGCAGCACGTTGACGAACTGGGGCAGCTCATCCAACCGTGTGCGCCGCAGCCAGCGGCCTATGGGCGTGACCCGCGGGTCCTTTTCAGCCGCCCACACGGCGTTGCCCTCTGCCTCGGCGCCGGGCCTCATGGAGCGAAACTTGAACATCTCGAAGCATCGCCCCCCCATCCCCACCCGCTGCTGGCGATAGAAGAGCGGGCCGGGCGAGGTGAGCGCGTTGGCCAGGGCCACAAAGGGGATCAGCATGCCCACCGTCGTCATCCCCACCAGCGCAGAGATGAGGTCGAACAGCCGCTTCGCCGCCCGGTAGAACCGTTCCTCTGCCGTGTCGTCCATGGGCACGACCATGTGCAGGTCCCGCCCCACGTGCTCCACGGGCACTCGCCCCAGCAAGCGCTCGTAGAGGGCCGACATGGTCGTCAAGTGCAGTCCCAACTCCCGGCAGCGCAGGAGGGCGTCGAACAGATCGTCGTTAATGGCGTGACGATGGGTGATGGCCAGGACCACCTCGTCCACCTCCAGCGCCTGGGCCAGCGACACCAGCAGTTCCCCCCCACCCAGCACGGAGACACCCTCGACGGCGCTGCCGGCGTAGTCGGGGTCGTCGTCCACGAAGCCGATCAACTGGTAACCGGTGCCGCGGAAGGGATTGGCCTCGGCCGACGTCGTCTCGAGCGCCGCCGCCAGGGCTCTGCCGGCGTGGCCCGCGCCCACCACCAGCGCCCGCTGCTTGAACCAGGGCTGGACGAAGAGCTGGGCGTAGATCACCCGCCAGGCCATAACACTCCCCGCCGCCAGAGCGCCGAAGATGAAGACCACGCCACGGGACTGCAGCGGAGGCGTCAGGGAGGGAACAAACGTGTAGACCAACGCCGTGGCCAGCGCCGCCCCGCCACTGCTGCGCAGGCTGTGAAGGGTGCTGGCGGCGCGGGCCAGGTTGTAGCAATCGAAAAAGAGCGCGCACAGGAACCAGACAACGGTGAGCGTGACGAACCACTTCCACAAGGCCAGCAGCACCTCGACCGAGACAACGAACTCCGTCCACAGCACCAGAGCGGCCAGCAGCGCGCCGTTGAGCAGCAGCACGTCCATCAGACCCAGCAATAGCAAGCGCTCGGAGGCCCGCAGCCGCAGGCTGGGCAGGGGGATGCGGCGCCGACGTCCCGGAAACTCGACTGCTATGGCCGGGTTCTGCCTGCCCGTCACTCCAGTTGTCTCGCTCTCCATAGTCCCTATCCTTTCGCTGTGCCCACGACGCGCTCATACATCGCCAGCATCGTCTCTCTTTCCAGTGTGCGCTGCTCATCGTACCAGGCCCGCCCGGCCGCGCCCATCCGCGCCAGCCGCGCCGGGCCCGCCAACGCTTCCGCCAGGCAATCTGCCAGTGCTGCCGCGTCGCCCGGCTCCACCACCCAGCCGGTCCGCCCGTCCTGCACATACTCGGGCAGGGCGCCGGTGCGGGTGACCAGCACCGGCTTGCGGAAGAAGTAGGCGGCGGCAACGAGGGCCGACTGGGTAGCGTCCAGGTAGGGAAGCGCCAGCAGCCCGCAGCGGCGGAAGAGGTCCAGCGACTCCTCGTCGCCGATGAGCCGGTTGCGCACTTCGACGCCCGTCGGTAGCGGCCTTGGCCACAATGCCTCCAGCGACCCCGGCCCGGCCAGCACCAAACTGATTGCGGAATGCGGATTGCGGAACGCGGATTGCATCACAGTGGCCCATGCCTGGAGCAGAGTGTCCAATCCCTTATACATGTAATGTTTAGCGGCACGAATCGTGCCGAATAAGTCGATTCCGCTTTTTCTG